>NZ_JBFTLU010000124.1:0-13024 GCF_056396605.1 Pseudomonas sp. 05T35 | reverse complement strand
GCCTGGTTGCGTAAGGGGCTTTGAAACTATTTTCATTTTTCATGTGAGGTAAACCCGAGTGACATCCGTGTAGTGGTGAAAGTGCGATTCATTCGCATCCGCAGCATTTCTACACACAGGTCACGAGCAATGAAGTCCAGGGCAAAATCGGCGGCAGGCGGTTCGGTTAAACAGTGGTTTGGCGCTTCTGCGCTGGCCGTTTCGGTGTTGGCCTTATTGCCGTTGAGCGTGGCGTGCGCCGCGCAGGCCAGCGAGCAACACCGCGCGCTGTTCAGCTTCAGCATCGCCGCCAAACCCTTGCCCCAGGCCTTGAGCGACTTCAGCCGCGTCACCGGCATCAGCGTGGTTTATACCGATGAAGCGCCCTACGGTCTCAGCGCACCGGCCATCAACGGCGAGATGAGTGCCGAGCAAGCCATGCAGCGCTTGTTGAGCAAATCCGGTTTCACCTTCCGCCAGACCGACGCCCACACGCTGGCCCTTGAACCACAACCCACCGAAGGCGCGCTGAATCTCGGTGCAACCACCATCACCTCGGCGGTCGAGCAACCGATGAGCTATCAGCCGCCGTCCACCACCTCAGTGGCACGTTCCTCGGCCTCGCTCCAGGAAATCCCCCAGACCATCAACGTGATCCCGGCCCAGGTGCTGCGTGACCAGGTGCCGCGCAACCTGGACGATGCGCTGGCCAATGTCAGCGGCATCACTCAGGGCAATACCTTGGGCAGCACCCAGGATTCGGTGATGACTCGCGGTTTCGGTGACAACCGCAACGGCTCGATCATGCGTGACGGCATGCCGATCGTGCAGGGCCGTGGCTTGAACGCCTCGGTGGATCGGGTTGAAGTCCTGAAGGGGMCCGCCTCGTTGCTCTATGGCATTCAGGACCCGGGCGGCGTGGTGAACACGGTCAGCAAAAAGCCCGAACTGACGCAATACAACGCCTTGACCGTACGTGGCTCGAGCTATGGCAACGGCAAGAACGGCAGCGGTGGCAGCCTCGACAGCACCGGGCCACTGGGCGACTCCGGACTGGCCTACCGAATGGTGCTGGACCACGAAGATGAAGACTACTGGCGCAATTTCGGCACCCATCGCGAGACGTTGATCGCGCCGTCCCTGGCCTGGTTCGGCGAAAGCACCAAGTTGTTGTTCGCCTACGAGCACCGCGAGTTCCTCGCTCCGTTCGACCGTGGCACGGCCATTGACCCGCGTACCAATCATCCATTGGACATCCCGCGTGGCCGTCGCCTCGACGAACCGTTCAACAACATGGAAGGCCGTTCGGACCTGTACCATTTCGAAGCCGACCACGAGCTCAACGACAACTGGAAAGCCCACTTCGGTTACAGCTGGAACCGCGAAACCTACGACGCCAGCCAGGTTCGCATCACCGCCATCGACCCGAAAAAAGGCACGTTGACCCGCAGCATGGACGGCACCCAGGGCGCCCTGACCACCGACCGTTTCACCACCGCCAGCCTCGAAGGCAAGGTCGATGTGGCTGGCATGCAACACGATCTGGTGTTCGGTGTGGATGACGAATACCGCAAGATCTACCGCGCCGACCTGATCCGCCAGAAGAGCCTGTTCCCGTCCTTCAGCTATCTGGACCCGGTCTACGGTCRTGAAGTGGCTGGCACCACGGTCAGCGCTGCAGACAGCAATCAGACCGATCTGCTGCGCAGCGATTCGGTCTTTCTACAGGACTCGATCCACCTGAACGACCAGTGGATTCTGGTGGCCGGTGGGCGCTTCCAGGAGTACGACCAGTACGCCGGCAAGGGCCGTCCGTTCAAGGCCAACACCGACAGCAACGGCCAGAAGTGGGTGCCGCGCGCCGGCCTGGTGTATCGCTACACCGATGAGCTGTCGTTCTACGGCAGTTACACCGAATCCTTCAAACCGAATTCGACCATTGCGCCATTGAGCGGCAGCTCGCCGAAGACCCGACCTACAAAGGCAAACGACTGCAAAACGTGGCGAAAAACACCGGCTCGCTGTCGGCGGTCTATGACTTCGGCACTATCGTCGGTGGCGACCAGTTGCGGGTCGGCGCAGGCGCCCGGTATGTCGGCGAACGGGCCGGTAACGCGGTGAACGACTTCGACCTGCCGAGCTACACCGTGGCCGATGCCTTCGCCACCTACGACACCAAGCTCGACGGGCAGAAGGTCAAGTTCCAGCTCAACGTGAAAAACCTCTTCGACCGCACCTACTACACCTCGGCCGTCAACCGGTTCTTTGTGTCGATGGGCGATTCGCGCCAGGTGTCGTTGTCGAGCACCCTGGAGTTCTGATGAAAGCTAGCCGACCGCTCACTACGGTTTGGCAGCGAAAACTCTTGTCGCGTTGGCGACAAGAGTATTGAGTGTCAGCGAGAGGTGGGCACAGGTCTATCCATGTCCCACACATTGATTGTTCCGGTTGCTTTGGCAATTGTGCTTTGACCTTCTGATTCACGCCATATGGAAAAATCAAAAACAGCTTCGAATATCCCTTCCGTGGACTGATAGGTAATGTAGATCGAAAAAAAACGCGGCTACTGTTAAATGCGGGTTGCTGTTCAATCGTCGCGATCAAGGAGCCCGATGCAAAATGATCCGGGGGCGGAAATAACAGATTTTGTTGGGGCGTCGTAGATTTTGGACATGTCATGAAACTCCTGAGGTTGAGTCCGAAGTCTCCGATTTATTTATCAATTCTGCTACTGTCAGAATTAACAGGTATTCAATTGTTTTTATGTTTTTCGAAATTAAAGAAATTTAATATAAACGAATGCAATAGTGCCTAACGCAAAAACGCCTGGCGATACTCGCCGGGCGTGCCCTGCATGGCCTGACGAAAGCGATTGGTGAAATGACTGGCGCTGGCAAAGCCGCAGGCCAGCGCAATCTCACCGAGCGGCTGTGAGGTGTTGCGCAGCAGATGCCGGGCGTGAGCCAGGCGGCGGGCCAACAGGTATTGATGCGGTGGCAGGCCGAAGCTTTCGCGAAACATCCGTGCGAAGTGGTACTCCGACAAGGCGCACAAGCCGGCCAACTGGCCGAGGCTGATCGGTTCGGCCAATTGCTGGTCGATGTACTCGATCAGCTGTCGACGCTGATGTGCCGCCAGCCCACCCTTGAGGCGCAAACCCTGGCGCAGGCCGACCTGGCTGAGCAGTGTGTGGCTGAGCATTTCATGCGCGAGGCTACTGGTCAGCAGGCGTTCGCCGGGTTCGTCCCAGTTCAATTCAATCAACTGACGGAAACGCAGGGCCTGCACCGGGTCTTCGAGAAAGGTGCTTTCCTGCAATTGCAGCTCACGCGGTTCACGGTCGAGCAGGGTGACGCAGCCGAGGGCAAATTGCTCGGGGCTGAAGTACAGGTGAGCCAGGCGGATTCCACCGTTGATCACCCAGGCCGACTGATGCTCGGCGGGCAGGATGCAGAGTTTGTCCGGGCCGCCCTTGGTGCCGGGCTGTTCGCGGCGAAAGGTCCCGGTGCCACCGGCGATGTAGCAGGAGAGGGTGTGATGACCGGGCGCTTCATAGTCCTGGGCGTCGTGATGGTTGCTCCACAGGGCTGCAGCCATGCCGTCACCGAGCTCGGCGCTGTGCTCAAGGCGAGCATTCGGCGAGCGGTTGAGGGCTTGAAAGACTTGCAGGGTTTCCAGTGCGGGCATGATCGGCTCTCTCCAACGCCTTGCATCCTACTCCGTCGCCTCGAGGCTGCCAGCCCGTCGCCTGACAAAAGCGCAAGTTTATGCAAGCGCACGGCCTGCCTCGAGAACAGACTGAAGACCATCTTCAGGAGTTGCCGACATGAACCTCTCGCTATACCTGCTAACGGTGCTGATCTGGGGCACCACCTGGATCGCCTTGAAATTGCAACTGGGGGTGGTGGCGATTCCGGTGTCGATCGTTTATCGCTTTGGCCTGGCATCGCTGGTGCTGTTCGTGATGTTACTGCTCAGCCGACGCCTGCAAGTGATGAACCGGCGTGGGCACTTGATCTGCCTGGCCCAGGGGTTGTGCCTGTTCTGCATCAATTTCATGTGCTTCCYCACCGCCAGCCAGTGGATTCCCAGCGGTCTGGTCGCCGTGGTGTTCTCCACCGCCACGCTGTGGAATGCGCTGAATGCGCGGGTGTTCTTCGGTCAGAAAGTGGCCCGCAATGTGCTGATGGGCGGTGCGCTGGGGTTGATCGGGCTGGGCTTGTTGTTCTGGCCGGAACTGGTCGGCCATACCGCCAGCCCGCAAACCTTGCTTGGCCTGGGTMTGGCGTTGCTGGGCACACTGTGTTTCTCGGCTGGCAACATGCTCTCGAGCCTGCAACAGAAAGCCGGTCTCAAGCCGCTGACCACCAATGCCTGGGGTATGGCCTATGGCGCTGCGATGCTGTCGATGTACTGCCTGGTCAAAGGTATTCCTTTCGACATCGAATGGAACACGCGATACATCGGCTCGTTGTTGTACCTGGTGATTCCGGGCTCGGTGATTGGCTTCACCGCGTACCTGACCCTGGTTGGGCGCATGGGCCCTGAACGTGCGGCGTATTGCACGGTGCTGTTCCCGGTGGTGGCATTGAACGTGTCGGCCTTTGCCGAAGGCTATCAATGGACTACACCGGCTTTGGCCGGGTTGGTGCTGGTCATGTTGGGGAACGTGTTGGTGTTTCGCAAACCCAAGGCACGGGTGGCGGTGGGAAGTGGCAAGTTGGCGTGATCGATAAAGTTGCACTTTGCCCGATCAGGTTCATGCCGACGGCGGTTGTTAATGATCGGTCTTCAGTGACAGATAAATAAGCGCCGTCATCATGTAACCGATAATGCTTCGGGTCCAGGCCATGGCATTCCACTCTGCGGAAGAGTCCATGTCAAACCATTCATTGGCGATCACTTGTATGCAGAAGTAATACACGAAAATACCGATCATCAAACCGACAATTCCGTATTTCTTTGCCTCGTGGAATTCCTTGCGCGGCGCATTGAGTTTTGTGTAAAGCTGATAGGCCCCCAATAAACAACAGGCGGTGTAGGTTGTCTCCAGGGTGATGATCATCCAGTAGATCCTATGGTGCAGCATGGGGGAGGTGATGGCGCGATAGCGTAGGGCGTCGTTGGGTCGGGTCGTGTCCATGCTGAGAATATGGCCAACAAATTCGTAGTTGGAGGCGTAGTCAGTCACATTGCTGAATACAACCAGCAGGCCAAATCCTCCCGCCATTAAAACCAGGGCCAACTTACTGCGCCTGATCAGGCAGGCCGTCGTGAAATTTATCATGGTGCGTACTCTCCATATCCGGGTCCTGCACTGTGCAGGCAATTGGGGCAGGAGTTTATAACGCGGAAAAAATGGCGGGCAGAGGACTGAATTGCAAGTTGTGTCGCAAGGTAAGTTGTACTGCCTAATCGCAAGCAGAGTATCAGGCTTGACTGTTTTTTATTAATTGTGTTGTCGCTGTGCACTGGACGTTTAAACAACCGGCACGCCTTGATAGGCGTGCCTGTCCGTTGATCAACCCTTCCACACCTGCGGATTCACCAGATCCCGCGGCCGTTCGCCCAACAAGGCGCTGCGCAAGTTGGCCAAGGCACGGTGGGCCATGGCTTCGCGGGTTTCATGGGTGGCCGAGCCGATGTGTGGCAAGGTCACGGCGTTCTTCAGCTGGAACAGCGGCGACTCGGCCAGGGGCTCCTTCTCGTAGACATCCAGCCCCGCCCCGCGAATCCGGTTGTTCTGCAAGGCCTCGATCAGCGCCGGTTCATCGACCACCGGGCCACGGGAAATATTCACCAGAATCGCGCTGGGCTTCATCAGCGCCAGTTCGCGGTGGCTGATCAGGTGCCGGGTCTTGTCGCTGAGTGGCACCACCAGGCAAACGAAATCGGCTTCGGCCAGCAATTGATCAAGGCTGCGAAATTGCGCGCCGAGTTCTTGTTCAAGCTGGGGCTTGCGACTGTTGCCGCTGTACAGAATCGGCATGTTGAAGCCCAGGCGACCGCGTCGGGCGATGGCCGCGCCGATGTTGCCCATGCCGACGATGCCCAGGGTCTTGCCATGCACATCGCAACCAAACAGCGGCGCCCCGACCGTGGCCTGCCATTGCCCGGCCTTGGTCCAGGCGTCCAGCTCGGCGACACGTCGGGCGCTGCTCATCAGCAAGGCGAAGGCCAGGTCGGCGGTGCTTTCGGTCAGCACGTCCGGGGTGTTGGTGAGCATGATCCCGCGTTCGTTGAAGTAGGCCAGGTCGTAGTTGTCGTAGCCGACCGAGACGCTGGATACCACTTCGAGTTTGCTGGCGTTCTCCAATTGGGCCCGACCAAGCTTGCGACCGACGCCGATCAAGCCGTGTGCGTGGGGCAGGGCTTCGTTGAACTGGGCATTGATGTCACCCAGCTTGGGGTTGGGCACGATCACCTCGAAGTCGTGTCGCAAGGACTCGACCATTTCGGGCGAGACACGGCTGAAGGCAAGTACGGTCTTTTTCATCGCAGGAAGGCTCGTCAGGCGGAGGAGAATGCCAAGCACGCTAACATTCTCTGACGGGTTTTTGCGAGAGCCACAGGCTGTGGGCGAACACAACCCTGTGGCGAGGGAGCTTGCTCCCGCTCGGCTGCGCAGCAGTCGTCAGCCTTCCAATCTCGATTTGCCTGAGTTAGCTCATTGACATGATTGCGAGCGCTGCGCACTCGAGCGGGAGCAAGCTCCCTCGCCACACTGGAGCGCGTCAATCCTTAGAGTCAATTGGCCACCCGTGCCCCGCCCAGACTCCCACTCAACTCATACGCCGCCAATTCAGCCTGATGCGCCGCGAGAATCTCCGGCAGCGAGCCGCGCAGGTACTCGACCCAGGTCTTGATCTTCGCATCCAGGTACTGGCGCGACGGGTAGATGGCGTACAGGTTCAGCTCTTGCGAGCGGTAGTTGGGCATGACCCGCACCAGACTGCCGTTGCGCAGACTTTCGATGGCGGCGTAGACCGGTAGCACACCAATGCCCATGCCGCTGATGATMGCGGTTTTCATGGCGTCGGCGGAGTTCACCAGAAACGGTGAGCTGTTGATGGTGACCATTTCCTGGCCTTCCGGGCCGTCGAACAGCCACTTTTCCAGCGGAATCACCGGGCTGACCAGGCGCAGGCAGGCGTGATTCAGCAGGTCGCTGGGCTTCTGCGCGCAGCCGTTGGCTTTTACATAAGCAGGTGACGCACAAACGATGCTGTAGGTGATGCCCAGCCGTTGCGAGACGAAACCCGAGTCCGGCAGTTCGCTGGCCAGCACGATCGATACGTCGTAGCCCTCGTCCAGCAAGTCCGGTACGCGGTTGGCCATGGTCAGGTCGAAAGTCACGTCCGGGTGGGACTTGCGATAGCGGGCGATGGCATCGATCACGAAGTGCTGACCGATCCCGGTCATGGTGTGCACCTTGAGTTGCCCGGCCGGGCGCGCATGGGCGTCGCTGGCCTCGGCTTCGGCTTCTTCGACATAGGTGAGGATCTGCTCGCAGCGCAGTAAATAACGTTTACCGGCCTCGGTCAGGGCGATGCGGCGGGTAGTGCGGTTGAGCAAACGGGTTTGCAGGTGGGCTTCCAGGTTGGAGACCGCGCGCGAGACGTTGGCTGTCGTGGTATCGAGCTGCACGGCAGCGGCGGTGAAGCTGCCGGCTTCGGCGACACAGCTGAAGGCGCGCATGTTTTGCAAAGTGTCCATGGGGTGCTCTCGGGTGCGATGACAAATTGTGACACGAAGTTACGGAATGCTGTGACCCCGACCAAGGGATTATCTCGTTAACGGTAACAAAGATTCACAGGAATCCCGGCTTATCGCCGCACAGGCCCACCCCTAAAATTGCGYCGTTACTGGTGTGTGGGAGCGAGCCCGCTCGCGATGGCATCGGTGTGGTGTACCTGATGCACCAAGGTGTTTGCATCGCGAGCAGGCTCGCTCCCACAAATAAGTCAGTGTCTACAAGACCTCGTACCTCCCCCTACTTCCAGGAATTTTCAGCAGTGCCGCGTCGCATCAGCAGAGAGTTGAAGACTCTCAGTGTTTGGGCTTTATCGTTAGCAATCAGCGGCTGCGTCGGAACCGGAGGTATTGCCCCACAGGGCAAGGCATTCGATGCCAATACATTGGCCACCGACGAGGCCATCCAGAGCGCCGCCAAGGATGCTCACTGGCCCACCGCGCAATGGTGGCAGGCCTATGGCGACCCGCAACTCAATCACTGGATCGACCTCGCCGTGCAAGGCAGCCCGAGCATGGCCATGGCCGCCGCCCGTGTGCGTCAGGCCAAATCCATGGCCGGTGTTGCCGAGTCGGCCGAGGCATTGCAGGTCAATGGTCAATCCACGCTCAAACGTCATAACTGGCCGACCGATCAGTTCTACGGTCCGGGTGAGCTGGCCAATACCACCACCTGGGACAACAACGCCGCCCTCGGCTTCAGCTACGCCCTCGACCTTTGGGGCCGCGAAAGCAATGCCACCGAACGCGCCGTCGACATGGCCCACATGAGCGCAGCCGAAGCGCGCATGGCTCAGCTCGAATTGCAGAACAACGTGGTCCGCGCCTACATCCAGCTGTCGCTGCATTACGCGCAGCGGGACATCGTGGCCGCGACGCTCAAGCAGCAACAGCAGATTCTCGACCTCGCGCAAAAGCGTCTGGACGGCGGCATCGGCACCCATTTCGAAGTCAGCCAGGCCCAAACCCCGTTGCCGGAAACCCATCGGCAACTGGACGCGCTGGATGAAGAAATCGCCCTGAGCCGCAATCAACTCGCCGCACTGGCGGGCAAAGGTCCAGGGGAGGGCGCACAGTTGCAGCGCCCGACGCTGTCCCTTGGCACCGCCCTGAAACTGCCCTCGGCATTGCCCGCGCAGTTGCTTGGCCAACGCCCGGACGTGGTCGCCAGTCGCTGGCAAGTCGCGGCTCAGGCGCGCGGGATCGACGTGGCGCACGCCGGCTTCTACCCCAACGTCGATCTGGTCGGCAGCCTTGGTTACATGGCCACCGGCGGAGGGGCGCTGGAGTTCCTGACCGGCAAAAAGCTCAACTACAACGTCGGGCCGGCGATCTCCTTGCCGATCTTCGACGGTGGGCGTTTGCGCTCGGAACTGGGCGAAGCCTCGGCCGGCTATGACATCGCCGTGGCCAAGTACAACCAGACCCTGGTCGATGCGCTCAAAAGCATCTCCGATCAGTTGATCCGCCGCGAGTCCATGGACAAGCAGCAAGCCTTCGCTGCCGAATCGGTGGCCACTGCACAGAAAACCTACGACATCGCGATGATCGCCTACCAGCGCGGGCTCACCGATTACCTGAATGTGCTGAATGCCCAGAGCCTGTTGTTCAAGCAGCAGCAAGTGCAACAACAGGTTCAGGCTGCGCGTTTGAGTGCCCATGCTGAACTGGTCACTGCCCTTGGTGGCGGGCTCGACGCCGGTAACGACGTGCCGCCAGACAGTAAAGTCCAGGCGCCGAAAACCCCGGCTCTTCTCAAGAGCATCGTGAATTGAACACAAACCCTGTGGGAGCGGGCTTGCTCGCGAAAGCAGTGTGTCAGGCGACAAAAATGCTGACTGACACTCCCTCATCGCGAGCAGGCTCGCTCCCACAGGTCCCGCATCGACCAATGAGCAGGACTTCATGACTCCCTTGCCYGCACCTTTGCGCTGGCTGTATTCCCTTGARTGGCGCCGGGGTTTYTTCGACTGGGCRCGCAGYGATGGCGTGACCTGGGTCTACATCTTCAAGGTGCTGATCGCCGCGTTCCTGACCCTCTGGCTGGCCATGCGCCTGGAATTGCCGCAACCGCGCACGGCGATGATCACCGTGTTCATCGTCATGCAGCCGCAGAGCGGTCAGGTGTTCGCCAAGAGCTTCTATCGCTTCCTCGGTACGCTGGCTGGCTCGGCGGTGATGGTCGCGCTGATTGCCTTGTTCGCCCAGAACACCGAACTGTTTCTCGGCTCGCTGGCGATCTGGGTCGGCATCTGCACGGCCGGTGCCGCGCGTTATCGCAACTTCCGCGCTTATGGTTTTGTGCTCGCCGGTTACACCGCAGCGATGGTCGGCTTGCCGGCGCTGGCGCACCCGGATGGCGCGTTCATGGCGGCGGTCTGGCGGGTGCTGGAAATCTCGCTGGGGATTCTCTGCTCGACCCTGGTCAGCGCCGCGATTCTCCCGCAAACCGCCAGCGCCGCGATGCGCAATGCCTTGTATCAGCGCTTCGGGGTGTTCGCACTGTTTGTCACCGATGGCTTGCGCGGGCGCAGCCAACGCGAGGCATTCGAAGCCGGCAACGTGCGCTTTATCGCCGAAGCCGTGGGCCTGGAAGGCTTGCGCAGTGTCACCGTGTTCGAAGACCCGCACATGCGTCGGCGCAATGGTCGGCTCAGTCGGCTGAACAGCGAGTTCATGGGCATCACCACTCGGTTTAACGCCTTGCACCAATTGCTCGAACGCTTGCGCAGCAGCGGCACCGAACAGGTGGTGGCGGCGATCAAACCGGGGTTGCAGGACCTCGCCGAAGTGCTCGATGGCTTCTCGGGGCGCGCGTTGACGCATGCCGATGCAGCGCGTCTGGCGGCGCAATTGGCCGCCTATAAAGAAGGGCTGCCGGCGCGGGTGCGCAGCTTGCGGGCGAGCTTTCAGCAGAGCGAACCGAGCGACGCCGAGCTACTGGATTTCCACACCGCGTACGAACTGCTCTACCGCTTCGTCGACGAAGTGCACAGTTATGCACAGACCCACGCCTCGCTGGCCGAACACCGCCACGAACGCGAGCAATGGGATGAGCCCTACACCCCGAAAACCAACTGGCTGGCCTCGGCTGCGGCGGGCATACGGGCGTCGTTCATTCTGATTGTGCTGGGCAGTTACTGGGTCGCCACCGCGTGGCCGAGCGGAGCGACCATGACCTTGATCGCTGCTGCCACGGTCGGTCTCTCGGCGGCCACGCCAAACCCCAAGCGCATGGCGTTCCAGATGGCCTGCGGGACATTGCTTGGGGCGCTGATCGGCTTCGTCGAGATGTTTTTCATCTTCCCGTGGATCGACGGTTTCCCCCTGTTGTGCGTGATGCTGGCGCCGGTGATCGTGCTCGGTTCGTTTCTCACCTCACGGCCGCAGTACGCCGGTGTCGGCCTGGGTTTGCTGATCTTTTTCAGCACCGGTTCAGTACCGGACAACCTGACGGTCTACAACCCTTACACCTTCATCAACGACTACATCGCCATGGTCATGGGCATGCTGGTGTGCGCGGCGGCGGGGGCGATCATCCTGCCGCCCAACAGTCGCTGGTTGTGGCGGCGTCTGGAGCAGGACTTGCGCGGGCAAGTGGTGTTCGCCATCAGCGGCAAGCTCAAGGGGCTGGCGTCGGGTTTTGAAAGCAGCACCCGCGATCTGGTGCACCAGGCTTATGGCCTGGCCACCGGACAGCCTAAGGTGCAACGCGATCTGCTGCGCTGGATGTTCGTGGTGCTGGAAGTCGGCCACGCGATCATCGAGTTGCGCAAGGAACAGGCGATCCTCCCGGTGCACCCGGCGTATGCCGAAACCCAACCGTGGCGCCAGGCGATCCGGGTCATGGGCCGCTCGCTGGTGCGGCTGTTTCTGCAACCGAACCAGAGCAATCTGGAGCGCAGCCTGGTGGCGGTCGACCACGCCATCAGCCGCGTCCAGGCCACCGACGAACCGTTCGCCCCGCACTTCGACACCTCGGCCCTGCGCCGGGTGAAGAGCTACCTGCATTTCATCCGCACTTCGTTGCTCGATCCGCAATCGCCGCTGGCAGCGCTCGCGGCCGCTAAAGGACCTGACCATGCCTCGTGAAATCGCCTTCCACGGCGTGTACATGCCGACCATGACCCTGATGTTTTTCATCGCTGCGGCAGTGGCCTGGGCGCTCGACCGGTTTTTGTCCGGGTTTGATCTGTACCGCTTCTTCTGGCACCCGGCGCTGCTGCGCCTGAGCCTCTTCACCTGTTTGTTCGGCGCCCTTGCGCTGACTGTTTATCCTTGAGACCGATTCGATGAAAAAGCTCTTCAGTCTGCTCGCGACCTTGTTGGTACTGGCCCTCGCGCTGTGGATCGGCCGGACTCTTTGGGTGCATTACATGGACACCCCGTGGACCCGCGATGGCCGGGTCCGCGCCGACATCATCAACGTTGCCGCCGACGTCACCGGCGAAGTGGTCGACGTACCGGTGCGTGACAACCAGTTGGTAAAAAAGGGCGACCTGCTGATGCAGATCGACCCCGAGCACTACCAGATCGCGGTGAAACAGGCGCAGTCGCTGGTGGCTTCGCGCAAAGCCACCTGGGAGATGCGCAAGGTCAATGCACATCGCCGCGCCGACCTCGACAACCTGGTGATCTCCAAGGAAAACCGCGACGACGCCAGCAACATCGCCGACTCGGCGCTGGCCGATTACCAACAGGCCCAGGCTCAGCTGGAAGCGGCAGAGTTGAACCTCAAACGCACCAAAGTGCTGGCGGCAGTGGACGGTTATGTCACCAACCTCAACGTCCATCGCGGCGACTATGCGCGCATCGGCGAAGCGAAAATGGCCGTGGTCGACATGAACTCGTTCTGGGTCTACGGCTTCTTCGAAGAAACCAAGCTGCCGCATGTGAAGGTCGGCGATAAGGCCGACATGCAATTGATGAGCGGCGAAGTACTCAAGGGCCATGTCGAAAGCATTTCGCGCGGCATCTACGACCGCGACAACCCGGAAAGCCGCGAGCTGATCGCCGACGTGAACCCGACCTTTAACTGGGTGCGTTTGGCACAACGGGTGCCGGTGCGGATTCACATCGATGAGGTGCCGGACGGGGTGCTGTTGGCGGCGGGGATTACTTGTACGGTTGTGGTCAATCAGACTATTCAGCAATAGCGCCTGAGCTGAAACGACAAAACCCGCCAGCCTTGTGAAAAGGCGGCGGGTTTTGTTCGGGTAGGCACCTACACAATGAACGATAACGCTGTCTACCTGACGAGCCCCAAGCTTGTCTACCTGACGAGCCCCAAGCT
>NZ_JBFTLU010000123.1:0-13029 GCF_056396605.1 Pseudomonas sp. 05T35 | reverse complement strand
CGTCAAGATCGACAACCTGATCTTCGCTATCACCACCGACCCGTCGGTGCGTATTCAGAAGCTGAAAAAGAACGAGTGCCAGATCACCCTGTTCCCACGCCCGGCCGACCTGAAGGCGCTGAAAGAGGACAAGACCCTGAAGGTGCCTCAACAGGCTGGTTTCAACCTGGGTTACATCGCCTACAACGTGATGGACAAGATCAAGGGCAGCGATCAGCCGAACCCGATGGCTCAACTGAAAGTGCGCCAGGCACTGGACATGGCCGTCAACAAGCAGCAGATCATCGACTCGGTTTACCAGGGTGCAGGTCAACTGGCGGTCAACGCCATGCCGCCAACCCAGTGGTCCTACGACACCACCATCAAGGACGCGCCATACAACCCTGAGAAAGCCCGCGAGCTGCTCAAGGAAGCCGGCATCAAGGAAGGCACCGAGATCAACCTGTGGGCGATGCCAGTGCAGCGTCCTTACAACCCGAACGCCAAGCTGATGGCTGAAATGCTGCAGTCCGACTGGGCCAAGATCGGTATCAAGGCCAAGATCGTGACCTATGAGTGGGGCGAGTACATCAAGCGCTCCAAAGGCGGCGAAAACGGCGCGATGCTGATTGGCTGGAGCGGCGACAACGGTGACCCGGACAACTGGCTGAACGTGCTGTTCGGCTGCGATTCGCTGCAGGGCAACAACTTCTCCAAATGGTGTGACAAGAAGTTTGACGGCATCGTGAAAGAAGCCAAGCGCACCACCGATCAGGCCAAGCGCACCGAACTGTACAAACAGGCGCAACACGTCCTCAAAGACGCCGTTCCAATGACACCTATCGCTCACTCGACGGTGTTCCAACCCATGCGCGACAACGTGCAGGACTTCAAGATCAGCCCGTTTGGCTTGAACTCCTTCTACGGAGTCAGCGTCAGCAAATAAGGTTTTGCAACGGTGACGTCCCTGACGTCGCCGTTGCCTTATCTGCCAAGACAGCTGGAATTCGCCTACTTCCCAAACCACTGCGGACCACTGCAGCGGGCTTAGGACGTGTCGCCTTTTCCTACCTGTTTTTCAGGCCTTACGCATTTACCGCCTGACCTTCGACTCATACCGTCGGGGTTCGGCCGTTTTTTCGCTGCGGCTGGCAACTGCTGACCCCATGGCTTTGGATCAGTGATGTCTGCACGTCCCAGGACGGGACGACGACTCACTGTTTAACACCTAAAAAGAGAGGGAGCGTTATGCGCCATACTTTGGTTTTATCCGCATTACTGGGCACCGGTCTGTTGGCCGCCACGTCAATCAGCCAGGCCGCCAATAACAGCCTGGTGTTTTGCTCCGAGGGCAGCCCGGCGGGCTTCGACACCGCGCAGTACACCACTGCGACCGACAACGACGCCGCCGAACCGTTGTACAACCGGCTGGCCGAGTTCGAAAAAGGCTCCACCAATGTCGTACCGGGCCTGGCCACACGTTGGGATATTTCCGAGGATGGTCTCAAGTACACGTTCCACCTGCRCGAAGGGGTGAAATTTCACACCACCCAGTACTTCACACCGAGCCGCGACTTCAACGCTGACGATGTGTTGTTCACCTTTAATCGCATGCTCGATACCGAGCACCCATTCCGCAAGGCTTACCCGACCGAGTTTCCGTACTTCAACGGGATGAGCCTGAACAAGAACATCGCCAAGGTCGAGAAGACCGGGCCGTTGACCGTGGTCATGACCCTGAACTCGGTAGACGCCGCGTTCATTCAGAACATCGCCATGAGTTTTGCCGCGATTCTCTCCGCCGAATACGCCGACCAGTTGCTCGCGTCCGGCAAGCCGAGCGACATCAACCAGAAGCCGGTCGGCACCGGGCCGTTCGTGTTCAAGAGTTACCAGAAAGACTCCAACATCCGCTACACCGGCAACAAGCAGTACTGGGACCCGAGCCGGGTCAAGCTCGACCAACTGATTTTCGCCATCAACACCGATGCGTCGGTGCGTGTGCAGAAGCTCAAGAAAAACGAGTGCCAGATCACCCTGCACCCACGCCCCGCCGATGTCGACGCGCTGAAAAACGACCCCAAGCTGCAACTGATCGAGAAGCCCGGTTTCAACCTTGGCTACATCGCCTACAACGTGCGGCATAAACCCTTCGACCAGCTCGAAGTACGCCAGGCGCTGGACATGGCGGTGAACAAGCAGGGGATTCTCAAGGCGGTGTACCAGGGCGCCGGCCAACTGGCGGTCAACGCCATGCCACCGGCCCAGTGGTCCTACGACGAAACCATCAAGGACGCCGCCTACAACCCGGAAAAAGCCAAGGAATTGCTCAAGGCAGCCGGGGTCAAGGAAGGCACCGAGATCACGCTCTGGGCCATGCCGGTACAGCGTCCCTACAACCCGAACGCCAAGCTGATGGCAGAAATGTTGCAGTCGGACTGGGCGAAAATCGGCCTGAAAGTAAAAATCGTCAGCTACGAATGGGGCGAGTACATCAAGCGCACCAAGAATGGCGAACACGACATCAGCCTGATCGGCTGGACCGGCGACAACGGGGACCCGGACAACTGGCTGGGCACCCTGTACAGCTGCGACGCGATTGGCGGCAACAACTATTCCATGTGGTGTGACCCGCAATACGACAAGCTGATCAAGCAAGCCAAGATTGTCACCGACCGTGAGCAACGCACGGTGCTCTACAAACAGGCYCAGCAATTGCTCAAACAGCAAGTGCCGATCACGCCTGTCGCCCACTCGACGGTCAACCAGCCGTTGAGCGCCAAAGTCGAAGGATTCAAGGTCAGCCCCTTCGGCCGTAACGTCTTCTCGGGTGTCAGCATCGACCAATAACTGATTAGCCAAAAACCTGAGGGCGATTTTCGCCCTCACGCAAAGGTGTTGCCTGAATTCGGCGAACACGCCAAATGCAAACGTTTGCTATGCGTGAATGAGTTAAAAACCAAATAGCCGGATCACCAAAAAAGACCGGCATTAAAAAAAGAAAGAAAGGAGCGTCACCCATGAAACTGAGCAGCACCGCGATATTGGCCTTGGCCATCAGCAGCATCACGGCCACGGCCTATGCTGAAACCCAAAGCCAGGAATTCACCCCGGTTACGGTCAACACCAGCAGCGCACAGGCCGCCGCAACCGGCTTTGTCGAAGGTCAGAAGATCGACGGTTCCACGCGTAACTGGTACGCCAACGAACAATTGAAACGTGGCGGCAAATTCACCTACCGCAAAGACGGTGTGGCGACGCCAACCGACCGCCGTATCAACTGGGTTCAGGGCACTATCGTCAAGTACAACTCCGGCTTCACTCAGGGCACCATCGGTGTCAGCACTGAAGTAGCTGCCTACAACGCCATTGCACTGGATCGTGATCACAAGGATCTGGCATCCAACAACGGCGGTGCACCGGGCTCTCGTCCAGGCGCAGGCAACAACCGTACCCTGACCAAAGAAGGCGGCGATGCCCAAGGCCAGTGGAGCAAACTGGGCTTGGCCAACGTCAAGTTCCGCGTATCGAACACGACCCTGACCGCCGGCCGCCAGAACTTCAGCACCCCGATTGTCGACACCATCGGCAACCGTGCGTTGCCTTCGAGCTTTGAGGGCGTGAGCCTGCACAGCGAAGAGCTGAACAATCTGTCGTTCGATGCGGGTTCCTTCGACCGCGTGTCCCCGCGGACCGAAGAGAGCCTGTCGAAATTCCGCTCCGAGTACACCAATAACAAAGCCGAAACCGATCGCGTTAACACCGCTGGTCTCAACTATCAGCCGTTCAAAAGCCTGAAGACCAGCCTGTACGTCGCGAACGTCGAAGACTTCTGGAACCAGTACTACTTCGGCGCCACCCACGAACTGGGCGATAGCTCGGTGCTGGGCCTGACCACCGGCCTGAACTACTACAAAACCCTCGACACCGGCAAAAAGGAAATGGGCAACATCAACAACGATGCCTACTCCGTGTCGTTCGGCCTGACCCACCAAGCCCATAGCCTGACGTTCTCCTGGCAGCAAATTGCCGGCGACGAATACTTCGACTACCTGCACGAAACCAACGGCATCTACCTGGCCAACTCCTTGCTCTCGGACTTCAACGGCCCGAACGAGAAGTCCTTCCAGATCGCCTATGGCCTGAACATGGCTGAATACGGCGTGCCAGGCCTGAAGTTCAATATCTACCAGGCTCGCGGCTGGGGCATCGACGGTACGCACTACACCGGCACCGCCTATGACGTGAAAAACATGGATGGCGAGCACCACTATGAATACGGCATCGGTACTTCCTACGCCGTACAAAGTGGCCCGCTGAAAGCCACCACCATTCGCGCGACCTACACCGCGCACCGCGCCTCCGAAAACCAGGCTGACGGCAGCCTCAACGAGTTCCGTCTCGTGACCACCATCCCGTTCAACATTTTGTAATTCACCTGCCGAACGGCTGATTCAGTGAAGAATCGGCCGTTCGGCTTTTGTCCTTTAACCGATTGCAGAGGGCTCTTGATGAAAATGCTTCCTTTACGAGCGGCCATCGCCGCCACGTTGCTGAGTGTCGCTATCGGCGCCTCGGCCAAACCCTTGGTGGTCTGTACCGAAGCCAGCCCGGAAGGCTTCGATATGGTCCAGTACACGACTGCAGTCACAGCCGATGCGGTGGCCGAAACCATCTTCAACCGTCTGGCGGACTTCAAGCCCGGCACCACTGAAGTGATTCCGGCACTGGCCGACTCCTGGGACATCAGCGAGGACGGTCTGACCTACACGTTCCACTTGCGCAAAGGCGTCAAGTTCCACACCACCGAATACTTCAAGCCGACCCGCGACATGAATGCCGACGACGTGGTCTGGAGCTTCCAGCGTCAGCTGGACCCGAATCACCCATGGCACAAGCTGTCGAGCGTGGGCTTCCCGTACTTTGAGAGCATGGGCTTCAAGGAACTGCTCAAAAGCGTAGAAAAAGTCGACGACAACACGGTCAAGTTCACCCTGACCCGCCGCGAAGCACCGTTCCTGGCAGACATCGCCATGGCGTTCTCCTCGATCTACCCGGCCGAATACGCCGACCAGTTGCTCAAGGCCAACAAGACCGGCGACCTGAACAACAAACCGGTCGGCACCGGCCCGTTCATCTTCCAGCGTTACGCCAAGGACGCCCAGGTGCGCTTCAAGGCCAACCCGGACTACTTCCGTGGCAAGCCACCGGCTGATGCGTTGATTCTGGCCATCGCCACCGACAACAACGTTCGCCTGCAAAAGCTCAAGGCCAACGAGTGCCAGATCGCGCTGTATCCCAAGCCCGATGACATCCCGAGCATCAAGAAAGACGCCAACCTGAGCGTCGATGAACTCGACGCGATGACCGTCTCGTACATCGCCATGAACACCACCCACAAGTACATGAGCGACGTGCGGGTCCGCAAAGCCATCGACATCGCCTTCGACAAGGAAGCCTACGTCAACGCGCTGTTCGGCAAAGGCAACGCCTCGGTAGCCGTGAACCCGTACCCACCGACCCTGCTGGGTTACAACAAGACCCTGCAAAACCCGAAACGTGACCTGGACAAGGCGCGTGCCCTGCTCAAGGAAGCCGGCGTGCCGGATGGCACCGTGCTTACCCTGTTCACCCGTAACGGTGGCGGCCCGACCAACCCGAACCCGATGCTCGGTGCGCAGATGATGCAAGCGGACCTGGCCAAGGTCGGGATCAAGCTCGACATTCGCGTCATGGAATGGGGCGAGATGCTCAAGCGCGCAAAAAATGGTGAACACGATATGGTGTCCGCCGGATGGGCCGGTGATAACGGCGACCCGGATAACTTCCTGACGCCTATGCTCAGTTGTGAAGCCGCGAAGAACGGCGAAAACTACGCCCGCTGGTGTAATGAGAAGTTCCAGACGCTGATCGATGAAGCCCGGGCTAAAGTAAACCCGACCGAACGTGCAGCGCTCTATGAACAGGCGCAGGCTATTTTCAATCAGGACCAGCCATGGATCAGCATGGCGCACACCCGAATGTTTACGGCCATGCGCAATAACGTCGAGGGTTATCACATTAGCCCCCTGACCACTAACAACTTCGCTACCACCCAAGTGAAGTAGATAAGAAAACGCCCGGCAACGTTGATCCCAACGCTGCCGGGAACGCCTAACCGGCTGATGAGGTACACCAGAAGATGTTTAGTTTTATTGCCCGCCGATTGGGATTATTGATCCCCACGTTCTTCGGCATCACCTTGCTGACTTTCGCGTTGATTCGCATGATTCCCGGCGACCCCGTGGAAGTCATGATGGGCGAACGTCGGGTCGATCCCGAAATGCATGCTCAGGCAATGGAACGCCTTGGTCTGAACAAACCGCTGTATGCCCAGTACCTGGACTACATCGGCAAACTGGCCCACGGCGACCTGGGTGAATCCCTGCGGACCCGTGAAAGCGTATGGACTGAATTCACTTCGCTGTTCCCGGCCACCCTGGAACTGTCCATGGCAGCCCTGCTGTTCGCCGGCGTACTCGGCCTGCTGGCCGGGGTGATCGCGGCGCTGAAGCGAGGGTCCCTGTTCGACCATGGGGTGATGGGCATCTCCCTTGCCGGGTATTCGATGCCGATTTTCTGGTGGGGCCTGATCCTCATCATGTTCTTCTCGGTCTCCCTGGGCGTGACCCCGGTGTCCGGGCGGATCGACCTGCTGTACGACATCGAGCCAAGAACCGGCTTCATGCTCATCGACACCCTGCTGGCCAATGACACCGGCGCGTTCTTCGACGCCCTGCASCACCTGATYCTKCCGGCCATCGTGCTCGGCACCATCCCGCTGGCAGTAATCGCCCGGATGACCCGCTCCTCGATGCTCGAAGTCCTGCGTGAAGACTACATCCGCACCGCCCGGGCCAAAGGCCTGTCGCCGTCGCGCGTGGTGTTCGTTCACGGCCTGCGCAACGCCTTGATCCCGGTACTGACCGTGGTCGGCCTGCAAGTCGGCACATTGCTGGCCGGTGCGGTCCTGACCGAAACCATCTTCTCCTGGCCCGGTATCGGCAAATGGCTGATCGAAGCCATTGGCGCCCGGGACTACCCCGTGGTGCAAAACGGAATTCTGTTAATCGCCTGCCTGGTGATTCTGGTCAATTTTGTAGTGGATATTCTTTATGGCTTCGCAAACCCACGCATCCGTCACCAGCGCTGAGACCCTACGTATGAGTACTCCAACTACCGCCGTAGCAGTCGACCAAAGCCTGCTGTATCCATCGCCGTACAAAGAGTTCTGGCAAGCGTTCTCCAAGAACAAGGGCGCCGTCGCCGGCCTGTTGTTCATGCTGCTGGTTATTTTTTGCGCGATTTTCGCCCCATGGGTTGCGCCGCATAACCCGAGCGAGCAGTTCCGCGACTTCCTGCTGACCCCGCCGGCCTGGCTGGCAAACGGGCAGATGCAATTCCTGCTCGGCACCGATGAGCTGGGACGCGACCTGCTGTCGCGCCTGATCCACGGTTCGCGCCTGTCCTTGATGATCGGTTTGTCATCGGTGGTCATGTCGCTGATTCCGGGGATCCTRCTGGGTCTGTTCGCCGGGTTCTTCCCGCGTCTGCTGGGCCCGACCATCATGCGCCTGATGGACATCATGCTGGCCCTGCCGTCCTTGCTGCTGGCTGTGGCGATCGTCGCCATCCTCGGCCCTGGCCTGATCAACACCGTGATCGCTATCGCCGTGGTGTCCCTGCCGGCCTACGTTCGTCTGACCCGCGCTGCGGTGATGGGCGAACTGAACCGCGACTACGTGACCGCCGCGCGCCTGGCCGGTGCCGGTCTGCCGCGCCTGATGTTTATCACCGTGCTGCCCAACTGCATGGCGCCGCTGATCGTTCAGGCAACCCTGAGCTTCTCCTCGGCGATTCTCGATGCCGCGGCACTGGGCTTCCTCGGCCTTGGCGTACAACCGCCAACCCCTGAGTGGGGCACCATGCTGGCTTCGGCTCGCGACTACATCGAACGCGCCTGGTGGGTCGTCAGCCTGCCTGGCTTGACCATTTTGCTCAGCGTGCTGGCAATCAACCTGATGGGCGACGGCCTGCGCGATGCGCTGGACCCGAAACTCAAGAACGCCGCCTGAGGAGATTCAAATGTCACTGTTGGAAATCAAGAATCTCAACGTTCGCTTCGGCGACAAGAACGCCGTTCCGGTGGTCGATGGTCTCGACATTTCCGTGGACAAGGGCGAAGTCCTGGCCATCGTTGGCGAGTCGGGGTCCGGCAAGTCCGTGACCATGATGGCGCTGATGGGCCTGATCGAACATCCGGGGATCGTCACCGCTGACGCCCTGAATTTCGATGGCAAGAACATGCTCAAGCTCAGCAATCGTCAGCGTCGGCAAATCGTCGGCAAAGACCTGGCCATGGTCTTCCAGGACCCGATGACCGCGCTGAACCCAAGCTACACCGTCGGCTTTCAGATCGAAGAAGTGCTGCGCCTGCACCTGAAAATGTCCGGCAAGGACGCCCGCAAGCGCGCCATCGAGTTGCTGGAAAAAGTAGAAATCCCGGGCGCTGCGAGCCGTATGGACGCCTACCCGCACCAACTCTCCGGCGGTATGAGCCAACGCGTGGCGATTGCCATGGCAATTGCCGGCGAGCCGAAACTGCTGATCGCCGACGAACCGACCACCGCACTGGACGTGACGATCCAGGCGCAGATCATGGACCTGCTGCTGGCGCTGCAAAAAGAGCAGGACATGGGCCTGGTGCTGATCACTCACGACCTCGCCGTGGTAGCCGAAACCGCCCAGCGCGTGTGTGTGATGTATGCTGGCCAAGCGGTAGAAGTCGGTCAGGTGCCGCAGTTGTTCGACATCCCTGCACACCCGTACAGCGAAGCGCTGCTCAAGGCCATTCCCGAGCACAGCCTGGGTTCCTCGCGCCTGTCCACCCTGCCGGGCATCGTTCCCGGTCGCTATGACCGTCCGCAAGGCTGCCTGCTCTCGCCGCGCTGCCCGTACGTGCAGGACAACTGCCGCCAACAACGTCCAGGCCTGGACCCGAAAAGCAACAGCCTCGCCCGCTGCTTCTATCCTTTGAATCAGGAGGTGGCGTAATGGCCGTCGTTCTCACTGCCCGTGACCTGACCCGTCACTACGAAGTCTCTCGCGGCCTGTTCAAAGGCACCGCGCTGGTACGCGCACTCAATGGCGTGTCGTTCGAACTCGAAGCCGGCAAAACCCTCGCTGTTGTAGGCGAATCCGGCTGCGGCAAGTCGACCCTGGCCCGCGCCCTGACGCTGATCGAGGAGCCGTCTTCGGGCTCATTGAAAATCGCCGGGCAAGAAGTCACCGGCGCCAACAAGGCCGAACGCAAACAGCTGCGCAAAGACGTGCAGATGGTCTTTCAGAGCCCTTACGCCTCGTTGAACCCACGGCAGAAAATCGGCGATCAGCTTGCAGAGCCACTATTGATCAACACCACACTTTCCGCGGCCGAACGCCGTGAAAAAGTCCAGGCGATGATGAAGCAGGTCGGCTTGCGTCCTGAGCACTATCAGCGTTATCCGCATATGTTCTCGGGTGGTCAGCGCCAGYGGATCGCCCTGGCGCGCGCCATGATGCTGCAACCGAAAGTGCTGGTCGCGGACGAACCGACCTCGGCGCTGGACGTGTCGATTCAGGCCCAGGTACTGAACCTGTTCATGGACCTGCAGCAAGAGTTCAACACCGCGTACGTGTTCATCTCCCACAACCTGGCGGTGGTGCGTCACGTCGCTGATCAGGTGCTGGTGATGTACCTCGGTCGCCCGGTGGAAATGGGCCCGAAAGAAGACATCTACACCCGTCCTCTGCACCCGTACACCCAGGCCCTGCTGTCGGCCACGCCGACGATCCACCCGGATCCGGACAAGCCGAAAATCAAGATCGTCGGCGAACTGCCGAACCCGCTGAACCCGCCGTCCGGCTGCGCGTTCCACAAGCGCTGCCCGTACGCCACAGAACGCTGCAGCAAAGAAGAGCCGGCCTTGCGCCAGCTCGACAGCCGCCAGGTGGCCTGCCATTACGCCGAACAATTCGTCGTCTAGGCCGGGCATGAAAAAGCGCCCTCTCGGGGCGCTTTTTGAAATGCGTTGACCCACCCCCTCCTGTCTGACTGCGCATCAGTCCGACAGGAGGGGGTTTTCTTTTGTCTGAAACCTTAAGCCTTAGCCTTGGGTATCGTCTTCGGAATCGTCGGAGGATGGGTCCTCATCGCCTTTAGTGTCACTTTGACTCTGATCACCAGTGGCAACCATCAAGCCACTGCCCTGCACACTTTTTGCGGCCCAAAAACGATCGGTTCTGAATAATGGTTATAACTAAAACAACGACAGGACATTCTCATTTTTGGGCCAATCGAGCCACTCGATACCCTTGAATCAGTTTGAGGCAGAAGATGAGGCTCTAGTGGCTGCTGGCGGGCGCACCTGTGTGTTCGGGCGAACATAGTAGTTGTCGAACTCGCGACTTTCGACGAACTGAAAACCATGACGAATATAAAAACGATTTGAAGCGCTTTCTCTGAGAGCACCCACCCGCAATGTCAATTCAGATGCATCCGCTTCCACGAAGACTTGACGAAGGACAGCCGAACCTATGCCCAAACCTTGCGCACTTGGTTTGATGTACAGGTGATCAAGCAACAACCCATCGATGAGCGGCTTGACGACAACGAAACCAACCTGCTCGCCGGAAACCTCGATGTAGCGAGTGAACGCGGGAGAAAAACCATCGCGAAAACGCTCTCGTGCACGCACGGGATCGAAGCGACCAATGCGCTCAAGACTTTCACGCATAGCCTCAATCCGAATAGCAACAAGCGTTTCGAAGTCACTGGATTGGGTCGCGACAAGAGTGACCAGCGGGTTATGCGTGGTGGCAAACAGCATCCTATGTGCTCCAACTTCTATTCTGAGCGAGTCCCTATAAAGAGTTGCATCAATGACGCCTAGCCTACGGCACAAAACCTATTCCGTCTCACTGTACGGTTACAGGGTCTCGTGAAGCGATGATTGAGTTATTTTCCTCGCTCAAAATTTTCACCGCCAGGCGCTTCGGCATCAATGAAGTCGTTTTTGTGGCCTTTGACGAACGGTTTGACGTACTGCGGGGCAATCAGCTTGACAGTGTGGTCCAGCGCGCCGATTTGTCGAGCCAGCCAATGGGTGCCGCCGCAAGACTCCATCACCACCGTGCAGGCCGGTAATTGAGCCAATGTGCAGAGTAATTGGCCGCGACTGGATTTCTTGCGCAATACCTTATGGCCTTTAGCGTCCTGGCCATGTAAGTGGAAGCTGTGTTTGCCGATGTCGATACCGGGTTGTAATGATGGATTTATATTGCAATTGATACGCCATGATCATCACCTCACAATTGAATTGAGAAGCACTAAAAGATAAATTTTCATGCACATCTAGACACCTATCAAGCAGGAGCCTCATGAAAACTTATAAGTTCCTATCGCAACGCCGTCTACTATCAACATTGACAGTAGACAAGACTGTAGGATTGTAAAACATATTTCAGAAGCGCTGCCCCAAGAAATAGACAACTCAGGACTGAAAACGCAAAAACATTGCACAATTATAAAGTCCTCATTTACACCTCGATATAACCATAGCGCATATAACAAAAAAACCAGCACTGCAGTGCACCTATTCAAAAATAGTATAGCCACCTGTTATATTTCACAGTGCCCAAGAAGTATTCATTGATGCTCAACAAAATCCCTGACCGGATCAGCATTGGCGGCCCTGGCTGCACTACGCCGCAAGCAGATGATATTATTAGCGATCAATTTAAATGGAACGAAGCACAACTTATTAACCAGTGGGAAAACAACATAAGTCAAGCCATAAAAATCATAAAATCAAAGCCAAATGCATCGTCAACAGCAATGACATTAGATGTTGTTGAGCGCCTCGCAAAATCCGGAATCTCTCTTGGCTGGATGGCGCGAAATTATAAATTTGATTTTTCTTCCACACTTGTTAATGAGCGAACAGATAGTGCAACCCCAACCGAAGTAAACCTTATAGGCTACAGCCGAGGTGCTACCAGTTGCCATATGTTAGCCAACGCCATGCTCGGTGAAGGCATGATAGATGAAAGCCTTTTACCAGAAAAACTGGCAAAAATTAAAGCTGATTACAACAACTATGTAGTTATGCGCAATACAACTTACTCTACAAGCGTAGATATCCGTGGTGAGCGCGAAATATTTATGGGTGGCGAACCTACCAACTTCACCTCTGCGCAGGGCAATCGCTTTACCCCCAATCAAGGACTTGCCAAAGGGCATATCGAAGATATGTCCTATTTTAACGATATTACCTAACCCACTACAACCGTAAACCAGGAGAGTGCCTGCCATAGCTTGTGAGCAGGCCCTCTCGGCTACTCGTTTGCTATCTACCGTCACCAATACTTGCTAATAGGCTCGTTCCAATAATTCTCTCAACGCTTTAGCATTACTATCAGCTCCACCCCAAGGGCGTAATGCAGACTTTAAAGAACTGACAATGTTGCGCAACGTGGAATACTGTTCAACCTGCAGGACTCTGCCTTTAATACGCCCAAGCTCTTCAGCTGTCCCAAACCAGAGCGTACGAATTTGTCCAACTCCCTTGTTGGCGTCGATCAATGGTTGCCCAAACATATTCAACCAGTCATGCAGGCTCTCCAACTGCGCAAACAATACCTTTCCTTTTTTCACTTGCGACATGAGCGCTTCGATCTCGTTTCTACTCTCCACGGGCACGCCCTCAAGAATTGTATTGTATTCTCTAAAATGATTGGGGTGTATTTGTGTGCCCACCAACTCTTCCATACTATCTGGACTTCCCCCAGGATATTGTTCTATCACCCTTAAAACAACACCCCGTATCATAGCCATATAAGTACTGAAAAACGCACGCTGGTAATCGTTGACTCGAATGCTCAGTAACTTTGCATCCATCTCGGCAGCCGTATCCAGCCTCACGAATTTATCAATTTCTGTTTGAACGCCATTCATGAGATTTTCTTTAAACG
>NZ_JBFTLU010000122.1:0-10717 GCF_056396605.1 Pseudomonas sp. 05T35 | reverse complement strand
GGTGACTGACTCTTCCAGCACCTGGGGTTGTTTTCCGCAGTGGGTCACACCGAGCAGCAGCCACAGATCGTTGTASGTTTCGCGCGGRTGCTCGSTCAGCTTGAAAAAGTGGCCACTGCGCAGGGTCGGCTGGTCGCTTTCGCCCTCGGCCAACTGGTAATCGGTTCGGTGCCGCTCCAGCGCCTGCCGGGCGAGCTGTTTGGCGCGTTTTTCRCTCTCGAATAACTGCGGGTAGCGATAGTCTTCAAGTTCCGGGCGGAACTCGGCRGTGAAGCGACTTTCCAGCAACAGGCTCGGGCGCTTCAGGTCATAGTCCCGGCGTGTGACCTTGCTGGTGCGGGTGCTGAAACGCTGGGAGAACTGGCTGATCACCGAATGCTCCGCCAGCATGCCGGCGTCTTGCTGATACGGGGTTTCGCCCAGTGTGGGGAAGAAGGTCTGGCCGTCGGTGAACACCAGCACATGACTGTCCCGGGAGTGCTGGTGATGCCAGGCGATACCGTCCTCGGCGCACAGTCGCTGGACGAACTCGAAATCATTTTCCCCGTACTGGGTGCAGTATTCGCGCTCGGGGCTGGCACTGACGTTGAAGGTAAAAGCATCCGCCTGGATGCCATGTGCCTTGAGTACCCGAGCGATGATTTTCGGTACCGTCTGGCCCTGGAAAATCCGCTGATCGCGACTGAACTGCAGATAGTGCAGCGCCGGCACCAGGATCAGCTGATAGCGGTTCAGGCGCTTGCCGACATCATCTGCGCGCACCCCGTCGATATAGCCATGAATACCTTCGCCGTTAAGGCCGAACTGGAGGAAAGCCGGCTGGCTGAGCAGGCTCTCCAGGTCGAAATCCGGGTACTCGCTGACCAGTTCCACCCGAATGGCATACAGGCTGCTGATGGCTTCAGTGCCGTCGAAAGCCAGCACCTTGAAGTCGTTGCAAACACCGGGAATTTGCAGTGAGAAATGCGCCGTATTGGACGATTGGGACATTCGCTTATCCTTTAGCGGAATGGAAACAACGCGCGATATCCAAACCGTCCTTGGTCTTGTTCGCGTGAACTGCCAAGTACGCTAACAAGCCGACAAACGAAATAATGTAAGAAGGGTCCCTAACGGCGGTCAGAGCGATCCGCGTTTCAAAGTGTTGCGTTAGCCAACGACAAAGACAGTGCAACTCGGACGACTCGATGGCCCGCACACTTGCACCATCGCCCCCAGCCAACAAATACTGACGTCGACCTCCCCTCCTCCTCTGACAACACTCAAGGACGACCCGATGAAAGCTCGTTTACTGCTCTGCTCCTTGCTCACGTTCAGCGTCCAGGCATTTGCCCAGAATGCACCTTCGCACCTGGACCAGGTGATTGAACGGGGTCATCTGAAGGTCTGTACCACCGGCGATTACAAGCCTTACACCTATCTGCGCGCAGAGGGCGGATACGAAGGGATCGATATCGCCATGGCCCAATCCCTGGCGAAAAGCCTGAACGTTGACGTGCAATGGGTCCCCACGACCTGGAAGAACCTGATGACGGACTTTCTGGCCGACCGTTGCGATATCGGCATGGGCGGCATTTCGGTTTCACTGGAGCGGCAGAAGAAGGCCTCTTTCAGCGACACGCTGGGCGTCGACGGAAAAATCCCGCTGGTGCGTTGCGAAGATAAACAACGCTATCAAACCGTCGAACAGCTCAACCAGTCGTCCGTGCGGTTGATCGAGCCGGCAGGCGGCACCAACGAAGTGTTTGCCCGCACTCACCTGCCCAACGCCACGCTGACCCTGTTCCCGGACAACGTGACGATTTTCGAGCAATTGCTGGATAACAAGGCCGACGTGATGATCACCGACGCTTCCGAAGCGCGGTATCAGCAGAAGCAAAAACCCGGGCTGTGCGCGGTCAATCCCGAGCAGTACTTGCAGTACAGCGAAAAAGCCTACTTGCTCCCTCGTGATGACGTGGCCTGGAAGGCCTATGTGGATCAGTGGCTACACCTGAGCAAAGCCACGGGCGCCTATGATGCGGTGCTCGCCCAGTGGCTGGCGACCGCTCCCGGTCACTGAACACTGACCAGCGCCCGGAATGCCTCACTCGCTGCGCTGCGATAAGCGCCCTTGCGACTGAGCAAGGCCACCGTGCGTTGTGGCAACGCCGGTTGCAGCGCCAACGGGCGTAACCCCGGCAGCGCATGGGTGATGGCCTCGGGGAGAATGGTCGCCAGGTGCCCGCGGCGAACAATCTCGACAATCGCGCTGATGGAGTTGGCTTCGATGGCGATGCGTGGCGCGATGCCTTGTTGTCGGCAATACAGATCGATGTGCCGACGGGTTGCAAAATCGCCGCTGAGCAACACCAGCGACTGTTGGCCCAGCGCCTGCGCATCGAGTGATTGTTGCCGGACAAACCCCGGATGCGCCTCACTGACGACCAGGCTCAAGGTTTCGGCAAACAGCGTCTGGCTGTCGATGTCCGCMAGGTGACTGCCGGTGAACGCGATGCCGAGGTCCAGCCGGTCTTCGGCCAGCGCAGCCTCGATCTGGTC
Source organism: Pseudomonas sp. 05T35 (assembly GCF_056396605.1). Lineage (NCBI taxonomy): Bacteria > Pseudomonadati > Pseudomonadota > Gammaproteobacteria > Pseudomonadales > Pseudomonadaceae > Pseudomonas > Pseudomonas sp. 05T35. The sequence goes on along the minus strand of NZ_JBFTLU010000122.1, from coordinate 8,176 downwards.
CTGGGTCATTTCCTCGACGCTCAGGTTGAGGCCCGGGTACAGGCTGTTGAAACGCGCCAGCAACGGGCCGATCAGGTAAGCAGTGAAGGTCGGCGTCATGGCCAGCCGCAACGAGCCGCGTGTCAGGTCCTGCACGTCGTGCATCGCCCGTTTGGCCGCCTCCAGGTCCTGCAAGGCCAACCGCGCATAACGCACATACGCCTCGCCGGCATCGGTCAAACGCACCGTGCGCCCGGAACGATCGAACAACGGCGCACCGAGGACATCCTCGAGTTGCTTGATCTGCTGCGACAGCGTTGGCTGCGAGACATGCAATGCCTCGGCCGCCCGAGTGAAGTTGCGATGCTCGGCGACGGCGAGCAAGTAACGGATATGGCGTAACAGCATGCCGGCTCAACTATCGACATGGATTATGGATGGCATCATAAGCTGGTCCGCGACGCTATGGCTGCAAACAGTATCCGTGCGCCATCCCTTGCGACTTTTTCCGGTAAGCCGAGCAGTATTTAATTTTTAAATACCGCGCATGACTTTCTGATTTGCCGACTCTCGCCGCGCATCGCCTAATCCAGACCTTGTCCTTCAAGGTATGGTCATGGAAAACGTTCGCGCCACCTCCCGTCCCGCTGTCTGGCTGATGATCGCCGTGATCCTCGTCGCCCTGAACCTGCGCCCGTCGATGGCCGCCGTCGGTCCGCTGTTGTCGGCCATTCGCGGCGATATTGCGTTGAGTTTCAGCCTGGCGTCACTGCTGACCATGCTGCCGGTGATGGCGATGGGCTTGGCGATGTTCTTCGGCATGAGCGTCAGCCGGCGCCTGGGAGAACATCGAACGGTGGTGCTGTCGCTGCTGATCATTGGCCTGGCCACCGTGTCGCGGCTGTTCCTCGATTCGGCCGCCGAACTGATCCTCAGTGCAGTCCTTGCCGGCATCGGCATTGCGCTGATCCAGGCCTTGATGCCAGCCCTGATCAAATCCCGCTTCGGCGACAACGTCTCGCTGTTCATGGGGCTTTACGTCACCTCGATCATGGGCGGCGCGGCCATCGCGGCATCGTTTGCACCCTTGGTGATGACGCATACCGGCAGCTGGCGTGTGGGGTTGGCGATCTGGGCGCTGTTGGCATTGCTCGCCTTGCTGCTCTGGTACGGCCAACGTCACGCCGTCCCCGCGATGCCTGCCACCGTGCAACGTAAAGAAGCGTTTTTCAGCAATTCGCGCGCCTGGCTGCTGGCGATTTTCTTCGGCTTGGGCACCGCGTCCTACACCTGCGTGCTGGCCTGGCTGGCCCCGTACTACGTCGAAAAAGGCTGGAGCGAGCAGAACGCCGGCCTGCTGCTAGGCTTTTTGACGGCCATGGAGGTGATCTCCGGCTTGCTGACGCCGGCTATCGCCAACCGCAGCCGCGATAAACGACTGGTTCTGGTGGTGCTGCTGGGATTGATCATGGCTGGCTTCTGCGGACTGATCCTCAGCCCGCAACACCTGAGCCTGCTCTGGCCGTGTTTGCTGGGCCTGGGTATTGGCGGCCTGTTTCCCATGAGCCTGATCGTCTCGCTGGATCACCTGGACAACCCTCAGCGCGCCGGTGGACTCACGGCGTTCGTGCAAGGAATCGGCTATCTGATCGCGGGGGTGTCGCCGCTGATCGCCGGGATGATTCGCGATCAACTGGGCAGTTTCGAATGGGCCTGGTGGGCACTGACGGCAGTGATGCTGTTGATGGTTCTGATGGTGTTGCGCTTTGACCCACGGCATTACGCCAAACACATTGATTGATCAGGGGCACACTGATGAAACACACCAGTTTCGCCTCCGCCAACGCGGGCATGTTGCTTTGGGCGGTGTTGGTTGCCGCCTCGTTTTTTGCCGCCGCCGAGGTCAGCCAAGCCATCGACCCGATCCTGCTGACCGGCCTGCGGCTGCTGTTTTCGGCATTGGCGTTTCTGCCGATGCTGCTGCTCAACGGCGGCACCGCGATCACTGCCAAAGGCCTTGTCAGTCATGCCTGGCTCGGGCTGTTGCTGGCCGTGTATTTCGGCTCGTTGTTCGAAGCGCTGCGCTACACCTCGGCGGTCAACACCGGGACCCTGTTTACCCTGGTGCCATTGATGACACTGTGCTTCGAGGCCTTCCTGATACCCGGCAACCGTTCGAAAAGCCGCCTGCTGCCGATGCTGATTGCGGCGGCCGGTGCGCTGCTGCTGATCCTCAAGGGCACAGGCCCCGGCGAAGTCCCTTCACTCTATGCGGTGTCGGTGTTCGGGGTTGGCTGCCTGGCGATGGCGCTCTATTCACCGTTGAGTCAGCGCTTCAAGGCGAACAGCCTCAAGGGCCGTGGGCCTGTGGTGATGACGTTCTGGAACATGCTCTTCGGTTCGCTGTTCCTGTTCGCGTTCAGCCTGGTCAATGGCGGCTGGCGGTCCGGCGCCCTGTTGTCTGCCCACGATCTGTTCTGGCTGGTCTACCTGGCGCTGTTCGCGACCCTGGCAACCTTCTGGTTGCTGCACCGGGCGATCGGGGTGATTGCACCGTCCACGGTCATTTCCTACGTCTACCTCAGCACGTTGTTTATCACCTTGTTCCATTGGTTCTGGCTGGCGCAGCAACCACTGATGCTGGAAGTCGTGGGTGCCTTGCTGGTGGCCAGCGGGATGCTCGCGCTGGTGATGTCCAGCCGTCGCGCACTTCCGGTAACCGCGTAAACACGGTGACTGAAAGCTGAAGGTGCTCACCCGCCTTCGGCCCGGATTGCGACAGACGTCGCATTCGCAACAACTTCTGTCCCACACTTGTCCGTGAATGATCCTACGAGCCATTCTCCTAGGACGGTCGTTCCGTTAGCATCACTCGCACACGTTTGCGCACAACTTGCGCAACGAGCGGAGTGAGACAGTACGGATGCTGAACAGTAACTTGCTTAGAAAGCTCGATATGCAGGACCTCATGGTGTTCATCGCCGTGTATGAGCAAAGCAGCGTCACCGGTGTGTCTGAGGCGCTGTTTGTCAGCCAGTCCACGGTGAGTTACTGCCTGAAGAAACTGCGCACCAGTTTCGAGGACGAGTTGTTCATCAATACCCGCACCGGTATGCGTCCGACCTACAAGGCCGGCACCATGTACGCACACGTGCAGAAGATTCTCGAAAGCATCAACCTGTGCCATGCCGGGGTTCAGGCATTCGACCCGACGCACCAATCCGTGACCTTCAATATCTGTGCGCCGGAATACTTCGAGCAACTGATCCTGCCACGGCTATTGAAGAACTTCGATTTCGCCGACCTGCCGGTGATCGTCAATGTGCACAAACTCGAAACCGACATCCCCGCCGAAGAGCTGCGAGATGGCAGCCTCGACCTGGTGATCGGCTTCGGCCCGAACTTTCATCGCAGCCACACTGACTTCAGATCCCAGGTGCTGCTTGAGGATGATCTGGTGTGCGTTTTCGATAAACGGGCGACGCCGCTGGAGCCTCGCATCAGCCTCAAAGCCTACGTCGAACGCCGACACGTGTTCCCTACGCCGTGGACGTCCACCACCAACATGGTCGACGGCTGGCTTGCCCAACAGGCGCACAAACGCCAGATCGTTGCGCGCGCCAACAGCTACAGCGMTGCACTGAAGCTGATCACCGGGACTGACTTCATTCTGACCATGCCCCGGCGCATCCAGCACCTGCTGGCCAAAGACTCGGTCTTCAGCCATTGCGAGGCGCCGAACGGCGTACCGGGGTTCACCCTCGAAATGCAGTGGAGTCAAACCCGCGAGCTGGATAGCGCCAACGCCTGGCTTCGCGAGCAAGTGGTCAAGGCCTGCACAGAACAGGGTTTTATCTGAGGGGCAACGCGCTGAATATCAGTGGCTGATGGCCGTCTTGGCGTAGGAATCGCGATCGATATCCAGAATCTCGACGCACAGCTGCACATCAACACTGGCGGGCCATTCGCAGAGATCCTGCACCACCGCCAACAGACTTTCGGACAATTGCTTCTTGATCGCGGGCGAGCGCCCGCTCAGCAATGCCAGCTTCACATGCACAAAACCACGCTCGCCCATCCCGGTACCGACCCGGAAGGCGCCGACCTGCACCGCACGGCTCTTGATATCGTACTCCGAGGAAAACTGCCCGGACGCCACCAATGCGTGGTTCAAGCGCAACAACGCCACATCGGCATTGAGGTTCGGCAGGTTGGCGGTGTATTCCATGTGCAGGTGAGGCATTGCGATGCTCCTTGAGGATAGAACGAAGGGGCGTAGATATACCATAGAGCGCCCCCGCCCTTCCCCGCGAAAACACCTGGCGCGTCAATGCTCCTGCGCCGGTAGCGATTCACGCAGTACCCGCGTTTCCCACGTCGCTACCAGAATCATCACCGCAGTCGTCAGCCCTCCCAGGACCAACGCTGAAAACAGCTGATTCAGCGCCGCAGGCAATAGCGCGAGCAGCAGCACCAGGCCCACCAGATGAGACAGCGGCGGCAAAACCCGATCGGCCATTACCCATTTGAACAACGCACACCCCAGCAAGAACAGCCAGGGCCCGGCGACGATCACGATGATCCCGGCATCGCTCGCATGCTCCGGATGCACCAGCACCAGTTCATCGGCCACCGCGCTGACGATGATTCCGGCAACGATCAACACATGCAGGTAGGTGTAGGCAATCCGCGCCTGCCGCCCAGGGTCGCTGGAATGTACGATCCGGTGGTGAGCGCGCTCGGCGCCGCTGTCGAAATACACCCACCACATCGCCACGCTGCCGAGCACGGCAATCAGAAACCCCGCCAGCACCGGCCAATTCAGCAGCAAATCGGCGAAGGTTGCGCCGGTCACCAGCAGCGACTCGCCCAGGGCGATGATCACGAACAGACCGCAGCGTTCGGCCATGTGATTACCCTCGACGTTCCAGTCGGCCAGCGTTGAACGGCCGAGCCCCGGTACCCAGAAGTACAGCGACGGCGAGATCAGCTCGATCAGTAATGCCAGCGCCCAGCAGGCCAGGCGCTGATCGCCTTCAAGCAGCGCACCGCTGATCCAGAACACCCCGGACAGCACCATCCACGCCAGGATTCGCTGGAAGTTGCGGGTCATGTTCAACGGCTCTCCACGCACGGCCCAGATCGCGAACAGCGTGCGGCCGACCTGCATGAAGACAAAGGCTGCGGCGAACATCACTCCATGCTCGGTAAACGCCTTGGGAATCGACGACGACAGCAACAGGCCGGCGACCATCAAACCGAACAGGCCGAGGCGGATCGGCAACTTTTCGGGGTCGAGCCAGTTGGTCACCCAAGAGGTGAAGATCCACACCCACCACACCGCCACCATCATCAACGCGACCTGCACCGCGCCACCTATCGTCAGGTGCGCAAGCAAGGTGTGAGAAAGCTGGGTGACGGCGAACACGAACACCAGATCGAAAAACAGCTCGATCATGCCGACCTTGCCACTGTCTTGACTGCCGCGCCCACGCAACAGAGAACGGGAACTGCTCATGGGATGGATCTCCGGTCAGTCATCGGGAAAATACTGGCAGCAAAACAGCGCTATGCCGGGCAAGCAAGCCGCCACCGGTTACCGTCCGAGCAACTTGTCGCTCTGTATCCCGGACACACCGCGCTCGCTCATGAAGGCTTCGAGGCGTGCACGCAGCCAGCGTTCGGCGGGGTCGGTATCGACGTGGCTCAGCCAGACCATGGACAGGTCCAGGGTTGGCGTCTTGAACGGGAACGGTTCGCTGAACAGCAGACCTGAAGCCGCCATCGCCGCCGCCGTGTAGTCCGGCAGGCTGGCAATCAGGTCAGTCCCCGCGAGTAGCGCCGGCAAGGCACTGTATTGCGGCACCGAAAGCACCACCTGGCGTTTGCGACCGATCTCGGCCAGCCACTCATCGGCATAGCCACTGACGTTGGCCGTATGCGAAACCAGCACATGCGGGCGCGAACAGTACTCGTCGAGGGACAGCGGCGTATCGGAGGCATCGGCGCGCAGTATGCGGGGCTGAATGTGCCGCAACAGTTTGCGCTTGGCATTGGCCGGCAGGCCGCGGGTCTGGCTGATGCCGACGGTGATGTCACCGGACGCCAGCAAGTCCGGGATCCGCCAGTAATCGACATGCTGAACCACGAACACCACTTGCGGCGCTTCCTGGCGCAATGCGCGCAACAGCGGTGGCAGCAAGCCGAACTCGACGTCATCGGACAAACCGATGCGAAAGGTCATGGTGCTGCTGGCAGGATCGAAATGGTGGGTCAGGCTCAACGCCGAGGACAGCGCGTCCAGCGCCGGCGAGAGGTGTTGAATCAGTTCCTCGGCCCGCGCCGTCGGCTCCATGCGATGGCCAACCCGGATAAACAGCGGATCGTTGAACATCGCCCGCAAACGGTTGAGCGCCGAGCTGATGGTCGGTTGCCCGAGAAACAGCTTCTCTGCCACTCGCGTCACGTTGCGTTCGAGCATCAGCGTCTCGAATACCACCATCAAATTGATGTCGGCCTTACGCAATTCATTGCGATTCATCAGCTACTCCCGGCTCTCAATACTTGGGCCAGTTTAGAAAGGCCGGGGGGACGGCGTCTATCGACATGAGCGCTGCACATGAACGAGAGGCTGCGACGGCTTACTGTACCGTCAGCGACTTCACTCCCAGGCCCATCACACGCTGATCTTCTCCAAGCCCCAATTGTTTCGGGCTGATTGCGTCGGGTAACTGCACATGAATACGCATCAGCGTGTCCCGGGCGATGGCTTCATGGATGGCCGCAGTCAGGGGGATTTCGATGCGATTGTCCTGAAGCCGGGTCAGACGTGTCGAACTGGCTTGTAAACCGTTGATGGTAAAAACCACGTCCTGGCCAAGATGCATCGGCAGTACGAAGGCCAGCGCCTCGATCACGATGGATTGAGCCTGAGGTGGAACCCGAAGCACGATCTCTGCCTCCTCTCCCTCGGACCATGTGCCCCAGGCTTCCGGGGTCGACCAGCCATGGGCCAGATGAGGGGTCTTGTAGTTGAACCGTTGTTGCTGCCCGAGTTTGATCAACGGCACTGACTGCATCGAACGTCCTTCGTCCACGACCGGAAGGCATTCAGCGCATTTTTTCCAGCCCGGCGCAAGCACCACCAGGCCATCAATGCGGGCCAGCAGATCGGTGTCGCTGTTGACGCTTTTCACGACGTCAAGCATGGCACTCTCGTCAAGGATATACAGCGAATCAGGGTCGAACTGCCCCGTCACAAGCATTTGCCCGGCTTTTTGCTGGGCATGCTCAAGCGCCGTAGAACTCATGCGCCCCAGATAAGCGGTATCGGTTTTCAGACCATGAGTAGACGCGTAGTAGGCTAACGCAAGCCAGGTCTGCGACTGGTTCTGCGGCAGTAAAGAACGAATATTCGCGTAGTGGGCGGCGGCGCTGGACCAGAACGGGTCATGCAATGCTGTTGACCATTCGGAGGCAGGCGTCATCATCCTCGCGTGCCATACCCCTCTCCATCCGTTGCAGGTATCAACCACCTGAACAACCAGTGCCAAGGCCAGCAAACACAGCGCAGTGCGCGGCCGGTTGCCACGCACCACCAGGAAAATGACGGCAAACACGATGGCGTAGAACACCGGCCAGAACATCCGCCCCGACGCCCGAAAGATATTCGCCAGCTTGATGATTTTTTCCGGCAATGGGTAATGAACACTGAGCAGGCCAACACCGATCTCGTTCGAGAGCGCAAACAGCGTCAGGCCAATCAACGCCAACAGCAGAACCGGCAGACGGCGCACCGCACTGCCGAAGTCAGTTGTACGTCGCAGCAGTACGACGCAGGCGCAGATCGCCAGCACCAGCGTCCCCAACCCGAGGTAGTTGAAACCCTCGTAGTCGCCGCTGGCCTCGGGCAAGTCCGGCAAGATCAACGACCAGCCGCTGGAGTCGATCGGCGCCAGCAGATTCATACGGTACAAGCCAAAACCACCGGAAGCCATACCATCCGCGATACTGAAATAGCCCGCCTGCCAGCAGCACAGACTCACCAGCAAAAACAACAAGACCACCTCGATGAATGCAGTGCGTCGAGTCAACTCGCCTTTGAGGGTTCGACCGGCAACATCGGCTACCCAGATCAATGCCACCATGGCCAGCAGATAAGCGTGGATCATCGCCGTCGCCGCCAACAGCGCTCCCC
>NZ_JBFTLU010000121.1:0-17999 GCF_056396605.1 Pseudomonas sp. 05T35 | reverse complement strand
ACCGAAAATATTTTATTCATCAATGAACTGGCGTCGAGCCAACCTCCGAAATCGCATCATCCATGGCGTGATGACGTCTGTTTTTAATTCTCAATAGTCGATATAAAAACCGGCTTGCAAACGACGCCTCGCCTCTAAAACAGCCAGGATTCGATCTTCGTTTTACGCAAGCAACAGTAATCACCAAGAAATTAATAGATCGTATTGTCTCGACATCCCACGGGGATTAAGTTAGGAAATTTCCTGCTGTTTGTAGGAAATTTCCTACCTGATGAAAGCCATACAGCCACGTTTAAACACCAACAGAATGATTTCCATGAAACCACGAATGTAAAATTCAATTGTATGGATCAGACGTCGCGCACCATCAGCGCTACCCCTAGCGAGTCTCGACGATGTACAGATGTAAACMATCGGACTGCAGATCAGTGACTTCCATGAAAGGCCTGATCGACTCGCTATCAGTCATTCGTAAAAGAGATGCCTGTACCACGACGGCGAGTGGTAAAGAAATCGGCAAAAATTGCGCACCTTGCCCGTCATAAATCAATGCGTGGCGAATCTGCGGATTACTCCGGCAGAAGCCGTCGATATCGACGTCAACCGCTATAGCCAACGCGCTGCTGATAATCAACAGGTCGAAGGGCTCAAAAGCATTGCCCATCAGAATGACAACGTCCCCAAGTGACTCCACCGGTGCGATCCGGCGATAGCCCAATTGATTAAGCATCTTCTCTATACTCAAACGCTGAAAGCGTTGATCGTCGGCGACAAAAATTCGTAAATAACGATTCGGCATTGTTAATCACTATCACTTTAAATTTTCAAGACGTGCCTCTGGCAAGAGAGCTGACTAAGCATGTGCGCGTAATGCGAGGCCTGATGGGTTTCATGYATGAACGGTCCTGAAAACTTACAAGACACGTACTCGATGAAGTCGATCAACGAGTTACCAGTAATTAACGGCAGCCATTTGCTGAAGATCCAGCCAATTCAATAAACCCGCCGCCGTCATTGGCCGTGCACACAAGTACCCCTGCCCTTGCGTACACCCAAGCTCCAGTAATACCTGACGCTGCTCTTCAGTTTCGATCCCTTCAACCACCACCCTCATGCCCAACGCTTCGCCAAGTGCCAGGGTGCTGCTGATCACCGCGCGGCAACGCGGCTCCTGCTTGAGCCCGCGAACGAACTCGGCGTCGAGTTTGATTTCATTGAATGGCAACTGACACAGGCGTTGCAGCGACGAAAAACCCGCGCCGAAATCATCGATAGACAGACTGCAACCCATCATTCGCAGGCGCACCAGGCTTTCCAGACTCGACGCTGGCGCCTCAAGCAACCCCGTTTCGGTCAGCTCGAACGCCAGCCCTGAGCCGGGCAGTTCATGGGCGCCTAGCATCGTCTTGATCCTGCACGTGAGTTCGGCATTGACCAGTTGCACAGCGTGCAGATTGAAGGCAATGTTTAGCGCAAATCCCTGCTGAAGTGCCTGCCGCTGAAGCCTCAAGCCTTGTTCCAATTGAAAGAACAGCAAGTCATCCATCAACCCGCAACGCTCGACAATCGGCATGAACACCGAGGGCGGCAGTACGCCTTTGAATGGATGATGCCAACGGGCCAAGGCTTCGACACTGCACACTTCACCGGTCAGCAGGTTGAATTTGGGCTGAAAGTAGGTTTGCAACTGTTGGTCGGCAAGCGCCCGACGTACCTCCTCTTCAGTGGCCAACGCAGCAACAGGAGGCACGACTGGCACGTCAATAGCCTCATTCATGTGTTTTGCCAGCAATAGCTGCAGTGCGCCGAATTGCAAAGGCTTGCTGATATTGCCCAGCAACACCATCCCCAACAACGAAACCCACTGCCCCACCGCCCGACGAACATCCAGCGACAGCGAACTGCTGATGATTATCGACCCAGCAAGACGGGATCCGCCCACGCCCTGTAAAAGTTCCAGGCTGTCCACACCGTCCATGCGCAGGTCACACAGGGTGATATCCACCGGACCGACCTGTTCGAGAATCGCGAGGGCTTGTGCGCTATTGCCGGCAACGAACACCTCCTGGCACCCAGACTGCCAAAGCATGTTGACCGCAATCGAGCGATGGAAGGCGTTGGCGCCAAGAACCAGAACGCGCAATGGGAGCATGGGCATGGAAGCGGCTCACAAAAAAGGAATGAGCCAATTGTCCGGGCTTGGACGCTGGGTATCGTTAGGAAATTTCTCCTTAAATGTAGGAAATTTCCCAGCGTCACGACACTTCGGGCATAGCGACATACCGCCAGGCCATGTTTGTTCTTTGCGAAATTTCCTACAGACATTGGATCGCATCCTTCACTAATGTTCAGCACATCATTGAATGCAACTATCGGCCCACTCCTCCAAGACAGATCCGACATGACGAAAGAACGAAAACAACTACGGATACTACTCAGGCGATACGAAGACAATATCAAGCTACTGACCGCGCATAGTGATTCGTGGCGAGGTGAAGATCGCGTCAGAGGCACCGTAACCCTCCAGCACCTGACGCTGCAAATGGAAAAATTGTTGAAGCAACTGAACAAGCGAAGGGGGCTAAACTAGCGGAGTGATGCTGCCCCGTGTTCTGCAATAGTTACTTTTGTCAAAACTCAACCCGGCCGAGATGATCCAGTTTTTATCTCCCCCAAAGCAGCACACAACAACTAACAGGAAATTTGCAGTGATTGGCGAACCTATGCTCGACCCTCGCGAAGCCATTATTTATGACTTGGAAAAGTCCAAGGCGCAGTTTCTTGCAGCGGGTAATTCTATCCAGAACATTCCGACGGGCGTCAGCGGGGTTTATTCAGTACGGCATGTCACGGGTCATCAAAAAACGCAACAAGCCGGACGGGCAAAACTCGCACCTGCCCTGCGCGAGCATGCTTACGCCGGGCGGACCCTCCGGGCGGCTGCCATCGCCATGAAGTTGAGAGTCGATCGCGCGCAGCTGATCGCGAAAGAAAATGGCATTGTTTTCAGCGGCGCATAGCAAATGACTGGGCATCAGGTACTTCCCGCAAACCTCTCACTGGCTATCAACATCTGCAATCAACTGCGATAACACGAAGAGTCGGGATCGCCCCACTCACATCCAGATCTACATTGTCGGATCAGCGATGCACTGCGCCAGCGTTTGTGCCAAACATTCCATCGCCTGCAGTAACGCATCCACCACCTCCGTCAACTCGACAGCGTCCGCTCGTATACAGGCTGCTTCCAACTGCTCGCAGCACAAAATCAAATTGCACGCCTTGATGATTCGCGCGCCGCCTTTGACCCGATGGGCCAGATCGGAAAGAGCCGACAAGTCGTGCTCGCCGAACAGTTTGATCAGCCGCAACATGTCCCCTTCGTTGCTGCTGACTAGATTGCCAAGCAACGTATTGATCGCGGTGCGATCGCCACGGGTCAGTTGCTGCAAACTGCTCAGATCGATGTCGCCCTCGATCTCAAGCACCTTTGCGCCAAGCGGCAATGAGTCAGCGCCGGGCTGTACCAAGGCAAGTCGGGCACTCAAATCACTGAGGCCGATAGGTTTGAACAAACAATCATCCATACCTTCTGCCAGGCAGCGTTCCTTTTCCTCGGACTGGGCATTGGCAGTGAACCCCAGGATCAAGCAAGGTTCAGCGCCCGAAGCTTTTTCCTCGTCACGAATGGCCCGCGTCAGCTCGTAACCGTTCATGACGGGCATGTTGCAATCGGTGATAACCACATCAAAGTTGCCGTTGCGCCAGGCACGCAGACCGTGGGCACCGTCTTCGGCGTCGCTGACACTGTGACCGAGGTAACTCAATTGTTGGGAGAGCAGCAAACGGTTCGCCGGATAATCGTCGATCACCAGGATGTTGAGCAGCCACGCCGGCGACACCAGTTCGGCCGCCGGCAACTCGGCAGCAGGCACGGGTTGCAAGACAAGCAGGTCGAGGCATATATCAATCTGCGTGCCCTTGCCCAGTGCACTGGTCAGTTGCAATTGACCTTGCATCATTTCACACAGAGTACGACTGATAACCAGGCCCAGCCCAGAACCGCCCCGCGCCGACTGGTGATTATTGCTGGCCTGGCCGAAAGGGTTGAACAAAAGCTTCAGATCCGCAGCGGAAATACCGATGCCGGAATCCTTGACTTGCACATGAATCGCCAACCGCTCGCCGCACACGCCGGGCGCAGCCTGCACGCTCAACCGCACCTCGCCTTCGTCGGTAAACTTGATCGCGTTGCTCAGCAGGTTGGAAAGAATCTGTTTGAAGCGCAGCGGATCGATCAACACATCGAGATTGGCCTTGAGGTCGAAATCCAGCAATAGCCGCAAACCTTTTTGTCGTGCCACCCCTTCGAACATACGCACCACCGATTCGACCAACTCCCGCAAGCTGGCTCGTTGCGGGGCCAAAGACAGGCGACCGGACTCAATACGTGCGATATCGAGAATGTCGCCGATCAGGTCCAGCAGCCCCCGCGCAGCGCCAGAGGCGACTTCGATCGCGAACCGGTCCATAACGCCTTGGTCCGCCCTCTTCATCGCCAGCTCGAGCATGCCGATCACGGCATTCATCGGGGTACGGATTTCATGGCTCATGGTTGCCAGGAAGGTGGTCTTCGCCCGGTTGGCGTCATCGGCATTTTTCTTGGCATTCTGCAGTTGCTCCAACAGACGCTGGCGATCGCTGATATCGATCCAGCCGGCAATGATACCGGCGACCACGCCGTCACTTGTGTGATACGGCAACATCCAGTGATACACCGCGTGTGTTGTTCCGTTTTTTCGGGTGATGACGCGATCCTGGATCCATCGCGTACCGTTTTCCATCACCTTCATGTATTCGTCCTGATAGGCCTGAGCGTCGGCATTACTGAGCAATACGCTGTCGGTAATCTGCTTGCCCATGACCGTATCGAGTGAGACCCCGAGCACGTCGAGATAAGCAGTATTGCAACTCACCAGTCGCCCTTGACGGTCACGTACATAAATCGGGTGAGGGGTGCCGTCGATCAAGGCGCGCATGAACGCCATCTGATCATTGAGCGCTAACTCGGCCTTTTCGCGCTTGGATATCAATTGCCGCAAGTACACGATCCAACCCACGGCCACCATCAACAACAATGTGAAAAGGATAAAACCCTGAATGACCGCTGATCTATGTTGCTTCCAGTTTTCACTATCGATCACCACGTCGCGGTGCCAACGGCTTGTTAACTCATCCATTTCTTCCGGAGGAATGCTTTGTAGGGCTTTATCAAGGATCGAATATAGTTCCAGCGCCCCTCGGTCGGTGGCGAAGCCTGTCTGGGACGACTGCAAACCGACGATACCGGCCGCACGCAAGCGGTCGCGGTATTTGCGCAGGATCAAGTAACGTCCGTTGACCAGCGAATTGATGGCACCGTCCACCTCCCCCCTCGCCACCAACGCCATGGCCTCGGCTGAAGTCGTTGTCTCGATCACCTCAATGCCCGGGAAGTTTTTGCTGACGAAATCACGAAGCGCATTACCGCGCCTGAGTGCCAGTTTTTTTCCGACCATGTCCTCCAGTTTTTCTGGATTGCCGAACTCGTCCCGAGTGATCAGGACAAACGGGTTGGTCAGATAAGGCCGAGTGAATCGCAGCTCGCTTTCTCGTTCAGTACTGGGATTGAACGCCGCCATCAGATCGGCATTACCGCCCCTGATCTGCTCGATTAACCTTTCCATCGAGTTATCGCGCAGCACATCGAATTTCAAACCGGTTCGCTGGCTGACCTTGGCCAAAACCTCGGCACTGATGCCCCGGAACTCACCCTGCTCATCGAAGAAAGAGATGGGGGCAAGGGTATCGTTGACCGCCACTCTCAGACGAGGGTGTTTATTCAGCCAACGTTGTTCAGCCGCACTGAACTGAAGTGGGTGATGGTTGGAGATGCTCATGTCACCCGCACTCCAGCGACCCAGGATTGTCGTGCGATCTGTTATTGGGATCACCGCCAACGCGGTATTGACGATGTGCAGCAAACGATGATTGCTCTGACGCACGGCGAAGGAGAAATGCGTGGTGTGCCCATCCGGCAACGTCGTCAGGCGGACATCATTCAGGAAGTATTTATTGACCAGATAGTGGGTACTGATGGCATCACCCAAGTAGGCATCCGCCTGACCAAACGCCACGGCACCGATTGCGCTCTGGGCTGCAGGGTAAAACTTTAGCTCAGCCCCGGGATAGACCGCAGTGACTGTTGCCGTTGGCTGATAGTGCTCAAGCAGGCCCAGGCGACTGCCCGCCAAGTCTGGCGCCAACACCTGGCCGACGCCATTACGGGTTACCAGCGCCGACGGCGCATCCGCATAGGCACTGGTCAGAGCAACCTCTGGATCTGCCGCATCGCAACTATTGGCAGTGCCCACCAGATCCAGCTCACCGAGCCTGAGTGCTTGTATCATCTCGGCTCGAGACTCATAAAGACGAACCTCGATTTTCGTGTGCAAAATAGTGGCCAGCAGTTCGGCATAATCCGCCGTGATTCCCCCGTAATCCTGACCACTGTTGATCATATCAAAAGGCGCATAGTCCGGAGCCGACACGCCCAGGCGCAGTGATCTCTTGTTGCGCAACCAACGCCAGTCCGTATCGTCCAGAACGACGGCATAGCTCTCGCCATTTGAACGGCCGAAGAGGTTCAGCGATTGCACCTCAGCCTGTGCTGTCGAAACACTCCCCAACTGACCGAGCAAAATGACTGCAAGCAGATGGTGACGCAGAAGAGTTTTCATTTAGATCAGATTATTGCGCTTGGCAAAGTCGGCTAGATAAACCACCGACTTCACATTGAGCTTTTCAATCAGACGGGTTTTATACGTACTGACGGTCTTGTTGCTTAACAACATGGCATCGCCGATTTCCTTGTTACTCAGGCCTCGGGCAAGTTGCTGCAAAATCATTAGTTCACGATCGGACAGCCCCCGAATCATCTCCAGTTCAGTGGAATCAATATCGCTTCGGCGTACGGAATTGCCTGCCAGGTTTGGAAAAAACGTATAGCCAGCCATAAGCGCCTTGATCGCTTTGCTCAATTCGCTCAATTCATCGGTTTTCGAGATGTAGCCGGCAGCGCCCGCCTTCATGCAGCGCATGGCATAAAAGGCCGCGGACTGGGAGGTCAATACCAGAATCTTGCTGGATAGCTTCAGCGCGCTAATTCGGTTGATGACTTCCAGCCCGTCCAGGCTTGGAATGGCAATGTCCAGCCGGAAGGGTCATGCGTCGAAAGAGTATGGATCAAATCACCAACTGATGTAGCCGACATCACTACGTAATCCAGCAGCCATATCGAAATATTTCAGACCCTGCGACCGACGTTTTTAAGCAGGTAATTCAGGGTTTTGTAACCACTGTATGAACCGTTGGGGATCCATTGGACGAGCCAAGTGAAAACCCTGACCAAATGAGCAGCCCATCTCCACTAACCCATCCCGGATAACCTGGCTGCTGACGCCCTCGATCACCAGACTCTTGTTCAGCACCCGGGCCAGCGCCACGGTGCTGGTGACCATCGCCCTGGTGCGCGGATCACCAATGGACCGTACGAGTTGCCCATCGAGTTTGAGTTGGTTGAACGGCAGTTGGCAGAGCAGTGTCAGCGAGGAAAAACCCATGCCGAAATCATCGATCGAAAGGCGGCACCCCATCATGCGCAGGCGCAGCAGATTTTTTCGGGTCACCCGAGGGATGTCGAGCAAACCGTTTTCAGCGACTTCGAACAACAACGTCGATCCCGGGAAGTCATGGCACTTCAAAACGTGATGAATGTGGTCAATCAGGTCATTGCGGGCCAGTTGCGAGGCATGAAGATTGAACGCCAGTTCCAGTTCCAGGCCCGACTGGCGCAAGACACGCAGCAGACTCATCCCTTGTTCTAGCATTTGTTTGAGCATTTCATCGATCAGGTCATAGGCCAGCACAGCTGCCAGAAAGTCTTTGGGCAATAGCAGACCTCTGATCGGGTGTTCCCAACGCGCTAACGCTTCAGCCCCGGCCAATGCGGCGCTGTTCATCTCGAACTTGGGTTGGAACCAGGCTTTGAACTCACCCAAAGCCAGGCCCCGACGGACATCCCTTTCGCTGGGTAGTCGGTACAGCGGTGACGGATCGGCTTCCGGCGACAGGGACCGTTGACCATATTGGTGCAAGATGCTTTGCAGCTTATACAACTGCGTAGGCTTGCTCAGGACACCGAGTAACTGCAACCCCGAAAAGCAGGTCATATGTTCGACTGCGCGGTGCAACTCTGGCTGCAATTCACTGCACAGGGCGACAGCGCGAACCATGCCGTTCTGCCCGACACTGTGTAGAAAGTCCAGGCAGTTAAGGTCGCAGAGCACAATATCAACGCCCCCCATCTGGTGTATTTGCGCCATCGCCACTTCGCTGTTATCAGCCTGCAATATGTCGTTGATGCCCAGACGTTGCAGAGCTGTGACCAACACCCCCCGTCGAAACGAGTGTTTTTCTAAAACGAGAACGCTAGGGGAGTCCATCTTGCCAGTTACCCTGCCGATTACGTGAGGCAGAAATTTTGGCAACTTCATCTAACTGCAAGCGAAGGATTTATCTCCTTGATCTGTAGGAAATTTCCGAGTGTCCGTCCTGGACACCTTGAAGCGGAGATGTCCTCACGTCAGTGATTTATGCGCAACGGATACAGCTGTTCGTCGAACTGCGACAACCGCGGGAATTCCAGCGGTTGTTCATCGTCAAGGTGCTCCAGGCGCAGGCGGTAATCTTCCAGAAACGCCTGGCGCGCCTCATCGCTGATGTAAGGCACATGCCAGGCCACGAACGGTTCCAGCACTTCAAACCCGACGTAGGCCAGCGTGCCGCGCAGGATCGGCCGCAGCATGTCCTGCAGGGGGCCGTGAATCGCATCCTCGCCGAACATATGCTCGCGACCGCCAAGGGTCACGCTCACCAAKGCTTTCTTGCCGCTCAACCCGCCCTGATCGTAAAAACGCTTGCCGCCGTAGCAGACACCGGACACCAGCACCCGGTCGATCCAGCCCTTGAGCATGGCCGGGGCGGAGAACCAGAAAATCGGGAAGTTGAGGATCAGCAAGTCCGCCCACAGCAGTTTGTCGAGTTCCGACTGGATATCCGCCGCCAGCGACTGGCTCTTCACGCCCAAGCGTTGCTCCAGCGCATAGACCAGATACTCCGGGTTCTCCCGCGAAGAAAAGTCATCGGCGCTAGCTACGGGGTTCCAGTTCATTGCGTACAGGTCACTGACCTGGACCTCATGCCCTTGGGCTTCAAGGGTGGCGACAGCCTGGTCACGCAGCGCAGCGGTAAAGGATTTCGGCTCCGGATGGGCGTGGACGATCAGTACTTTCATGGCAATTCCTTGGAGGTTTGCACGCTGTGTGTTCGAAGGCAGTAAAGGGTACGTGGACTCATCGCGAGATCACACCTGGATCGCCTTCACTTCGACAAATTCGTTGAGCCCTTCCTCCCCCCATTCGCGGCCGTTGCCTGATTGTTTGTAACCACCGAACGGCGCCTGATAATTGAACGCCGCACCATTGAGGAAACACTGGCCCGCCCGCAATTGCCGGGCGAGCTGCAAGGCGCGGTCAGCGCTGCCGGCCCAAACACCGCTGGACAGACCGAACGGCGAGTCGTTGGCGATCTGAATCGCCTGTGCCTCATCGGCATAGGGAATCAGGCACAGCACCGGGCCGAAGATTTCTTCCTGAGCGATGCGCATCCGGTTGTCGACATCGGCGAACAGCGTCGGGCTGACGTAGTAACCGCGCTCGAACGCCTGCGCCGTGTCACCGCCACACACCAGCCGCGCGCCTTCCTGCTGACCGACCTGAATGTAGTCGCGCACGGTACGCCGTTGGGCCGCCGAACACATCGGCCCGAGGAAGCTGTGCGGGTCGAGCGGATCGCCCATGCGCAAACTCAAGGTTTCTGCCAGCGCCAGCTCCACCGCCTCGGCGTAACGGCTGGCCGGCAGCAACATGCGGGTCAACGCGGTACAGGTCTGCCCGGAGTTGATCATCACGTCCTGCACACCGTAGCGCACCGCGGCGGCCAGGTCCGCGTCCTCGGCAATCAGCAGCGGCGACTTGCCGCCCAGCTCCAGGCAGACGCGCTTCACCGACGGTGCCGCTGCTTGCGCCACTCGCACGCCGGCGCCGGTGGAACCGGTGAACGACACCATGTCCACGTCCGGGTGTTTAGCCAGTGCTTCACCGACCTTCGAACCCGGCCCGCTGACAAGGTTGAACACCCCGGCCGGCAAGCCGATGGCCTCGATCATCTGCGCCAGTAAAAACGCGTGCAGCGGGGTTTCCTGACTCGGCTTGACCACCACCGTGCAACCAGCGGCCAGCGCCGGTGCGAGCTTGCCGATCAGTTGATGCAGCGGGTAGTTCCATGGATTGATGAAGGCGCAGACGCCCACCGGTTCGCGAATCACCAGCGAATTGCCGACCTCGCGCACTTCATCCATCAAGCCGGCGAGTTCGACGTATTGCTCCAGCCCGATGATTGGCCCGTCCACCTGAACCGAACGGCACCATTGCACCGGCATTCCCAGTTCGGCGGTGATCACCGCCGCCATTTCGTCGGCCCGTGCGCGCAACTGCTCGGCAAGGGCTCGGATGTAGCCGGCGCGTACGCTGGATGGTGTCCGCGACCAAGTACTGAAAGCCCGACGTGCTGCGGCCACGGCGTTCTCGACATCGCGCTCATTACCCAATGGCACCGAACCTGCCACTTCCTCGGTGGCCGGGTTGATCACCTCGGCGATGCCCTGCCCCGACGGCATTTGCCAGCGACCATCAATAAACAGCGCCGTGTGGTTATGCATGGAGTTGGGCCTCCATCAGTTCACTGGCACACCGGGCAATCCGCTGGCAGGCATCGCGCAACGGTTCTGCTCCCACCACCAGTCCCAGACGAATATGCCCGGCAGCACTCGGGCCGAACGCTTCACCGGCCAGCACCGACACGCCATGCCGGTCGAGCAAACGATCGGCGAACGCCTGGGCGCTAAGCCCGGTTTCGCGAATATCGACCATCACGAACATCCCGCCATCCGGCTTCAACGGCCGCACACCGGGACAATCGGCCAGGGATTCGCAGACCAGGTCGCGGCGCTGGCGATAGGCATCGCGCATGGCGGCCAGCTCCGGCAAGTTGCTTTCCAGCGCCACGACGGCGGCGTCCTGAACGAAGTCCGGCGAGCCGTAAAGCATGCACAGCGCGAGGTTCTCCAGATGCGCCGCGAGGGATGGCGGCGCCACCACCCAGCCGACGCGCCAACCGGTCATGGCGTGGGATTTCGACAGGCTGTTGAGCGTCGCGGTGCGCTCGGCCATGCCTGGCAAACTGGCCGGGCTGACGTGTTCGCCCTCAAACAGCAGCTCGCTGTAGACCTCATCGGAAATCAGCCATAGGTCGTGGGCGATGCACAGTTCGGCCAACGCCTGCCAGGTGGTGCGCGGCAGGCTGGCGCCCGACGGGTTGTGCGGGCTGTTCAGCGCCAGCGCCCGAGTGCGCGGGGTGATGCGGGCGGCAACGTCTTCGGGCAGTACCCGAAAACCGTTCTCGGAACGCACCGGCACCGGAATCACCACAGCGCCGCAAGCACCGARCACCGCTTCATAAGTGACGTACATCGGCTCGGCGACAATCACTTCATCGCCCGGGTTGAGCACGCACTGGGCGACGCTGAACAGCGCACATTGCGCCCCGGCCAGCACCGTGACCTGATCGGCCGAAACCTGCTGGCCGCTGCGTTGCTGATGACGCTTGGCGATGCTTTCACGCAGCGTGCGTTTACCACGCACTTCGGCGTAGTGGGTGTTGCCGGACAACAGGCTGTCGATAGCCGCCTGCACGATCGGCACCGGGGTATCGAAATCCGGGTCGCCTACCGACAGCAGCAGAATGTCTTCGCCCCGTTCTTGCAGCGCCAGTGCGCGGTAATGAATGTCCCAGGCGGCGGCGCCGTCACCGGCGATACGTTGAGTCAGATCGGAAAAGCGCATGGCCCCATCCCCTTTTAAAAAAGCCCCGCAACAATGTTTGAAAGTCAGTGCGCGCACGCATGCTTGAGTTCGATCAGGGTCACGCCGTTGCGTTTGAAGCCGTGGCGCAAATCGGTTTGCAGCTCAGCCAGACTCTGCGGCTGGCTCACGCTGCAGCCGAACGCCCGGCCAAGGGCGGCGAAGTCCGGGTTGCGCGGCAGTACGCCAATCGGTTCGATATCCAGCCCGAGCATGTCGTCGCGAATCTGCCCCAGCGCGTCGTTGTTCCACAGCAGCACCACCAGCGGGCTGTCCAGCTCCTCGACGGCAGTCGCCAGCTCCTGCGCGGTGTAGAGAAAACCGCCATCGCCAACCAGCACCAGCCCTGGCCGTTGCGGCGCACCGAACTTGGCGCCGATTCCCGCCGGCAAGCCATACCCCAGCGTGCCGTAGCCGGTCGGATGCAGCCAACTACGCGGCGCCAGGCTGTTGAAGGCGTAGTTGCCGGTGTAGGCCAGTTGGGTCATGTCGGTGCTGATGAACGCGTTGTCCGGCAGCTCAGCGGCGATACGCTCAAGAATCGCCTGATGAATCGACTGTAACGGACCGTGGCCGGCCTGCACCGCTTCTCGCAAAGCAGCCACTGCCGCTATAGGCGCACTGGCATCGCGGGTGTCGGGCGACAGGCGCTCCAGCAACGCCGCCAGGGTTTGTTGCGCATCGCCCTGCAACGCCACCACGCATGGGTAGAAGTCGTTGAACTTGCGCGGATCGATGTCCACGCGCAGCAGTTCGGCATTCAGCGGCAGGCGCTCGCGCCAGAAGTCGGTGTCGGCCATTTCGGTGCCGACGGCCAGCACCACGTCGGCTTCGGCGATCAGTTGCCAACCCGGTTCCACGCACAGGGTCGAGCCGGCATTGAGCGGCGCATCCGGCGGCAACAAGCCTTTGCCGGCGACGCTGGTGAAAAACGGCGCAGCCAGCCGGGTGCTAATGCTCTGAAGTTCTTGCGCCGCGTTCAGCGCGCCGCCACCGGCAATGATCATCGGACGCTTGGCCGCCTGCAGCTTGGCCACCGCTTGATCCAGCGCAGTCGCTGCCGGTACGCCGCGTCCGGGGCGACGCACCACTTCATGACTCCAGTCGCGAGAGACCTGCGCTGACAGCACATCCAGCGGCACAGAGATGTGTACCGGCCGTGGCCGTTCGCTGTCGAACACCGCATAGGCACGGGCGATTAGCTCCGGCAGGTCCTCGGTGCTCAGYGCCACCGCCGAGAACGCGGTGATCGGCGCAGTCATGGCGCGCTGGTCCTGGGTTTCGTGCAGGCAACCCCAGCCCTTGCCGAGGCTGGCGGTGTGGTTGACGCTGGAAATCACCAGCATCGGAATCGAGTCGGCATAAGCCTGACCGATGCCGGTCGCGGCGTTGGTCACGCCCGGCCCGGTGATAATGAAGCACACGCCGGGTTTGCCGCTGACCCGCGCATAACCGTCGGCCATGAAACTGGCGCCTTGCTCGTGTCGGGTCAACACGTGGCGAATGCCGCTGCCGGGCAGGCCGCGATACAGCTCCAGAGTGTGCACCCCGGGAATCCCGAATACGGTATCGACGCCGTAGTTGGCCAGCAGACGTACCAGCGCCTGGCCGCCGGTCAAAGTCGTGGTTTGCATGTTCATATCCTCACTTGTGGCCGAGGCGAATCAACGCATCGACCGCTGTCGTGCCGTGGGCACCGACCAACAATGGGTTCACATCGAGTTCCAGCAACTGCCCGGCGTTTTCGCAGGCGTAATCGGCCACGGCACGAATCGCCGCCACCAATGCGTCCAGATCTGCCGCTTCACGACCGCGAAAACCTTGCAGCAACGCGGCACTGCGCAGACTCAACAACGCCTTGCGAATCGCGCCATCGGTGGTCGGCAGCAGCAGACTGCGGCTGTCCTTGAGCAACTCCACCAGAATCCCGCCGGCACCGATCACCAAGGCCAGGCCAAAGTCGTTTTCTCGCTTGATGCCGACGATCAGTTCGGCCAGTAGCGATGTAGCCATGGGCTCCAGCAGCACCCGATCGAACGGCACATTCGGTGCGTAATCGGCAATGCTCGAACGCATCTTTTCCAGCGCGGCACTCAGAGCCGCGCCATCCTTGAGGTTGAGCGCCACGGCGCCGGCTTCGGTTTTGTGCGGCAATTGCGCGCTGAGCGCCTTCAGCACCAAGGGATAACCCAGCACATCGGCGTCATTCAGCGCCTGGTCCGGGGTGCTCAGCACGCCGTTTGGAGTCGGCAGGCCAAACGCACGCAAGGCCTGTTTGGAGTCCCACTCATTGAGCAACTGGCCTTCACCGTCCAGCGCCTGCGGACACAGCGGCACCAGCGCCGATTCACCAAGGGCCAGCAACGCCTGGCGATTGCGCTGATAACCGGCGATTCGGCCCCACGCAGCCAGCCCGTCTTCAACGCCTTGCAACGCAGCCACACCTTGAGCGTGCAACCGCTCGCGGGCACTGGCCGGTAACAGTTCGGGAAAGGCCGAGGTGACGAAACCGGTCTTGCCGTGACGGACCAACGCCTGGCAGTACAGCTCAAGCAGCAAGTCGCACTCTTTGCGCTCGCCGGTGAACTCCGCCGGATAGTCCAGCACCAGCATCGCCGCATCGGCTTCAGTGCGCAGGGCGCTGTCGAGCATGCGGTTCAAGGCCTCACCGTCGCCCCAAATGGCCGTGGTGAAATCCAGCGGATTGACCAGGTTGGCGTAGCTCGGCAACACCTGCGCCAGCTCATCGGTTTGACGCTCATCAAGCTTGGGCAGGCTCAGGTCGTTACGTTCGGCATAGTCGGCAATCAGCCCCGCATCGCCGCCCGAACAGGCCAGCGCAATCAGGCTGTTGCCCGCCGGCAGCTTGCCGCACGCCGCAGCCTTGAGGGTTTCGACAAAACTCACCGGGCCACTGACGCGGATCACCCCAAGCCGTGCAAACAGGCTGTCGTACAGCGTATCGGAGCCCGATAGCGAGCTGGTGTGACTGAGGGCCAGTTCGGCACCGATCTGCGACACGCCGGTTTTCAAGGCGATAATCGGAATGCCCTTCTCCAGCGCCTTGTGCGCCGCACGGGCGAAACCGGGAACATTTTTCAGACCCTCCAGATGCAAGCCGATGGCAGTGACCCGAGGCTCGTCGAGCAACACGTCCATCAATTCGGCAATACCGAGTTGCGCCTGATTGCCGACCGAGGCCATGTAAGCCACCGGCAGCGAACGATCGCTCATCGACAGGTTGTAAGCGAAGTTGCCGCTCTGGGTCAGCACCGCAACGCCCTGCTCCACCGGCTTTCCGCCGTGAGCCACCGGCCACAACGCCGCACTGTGCAGATAATCCAGCAAGCCGTAGCAGTTAGGTCCGAGCAGGGCCATGTTGCCGGCAACCTTCAGTAACTGTTGTTGCAGTGCCTGACCTTCAGCACCGATCTCGGCAAAACCGGAGGCGTAGCAAATCACCCCGCCCGCACCTTTGGCGGCCAGTTCGGCGACGCAGGTCAGGGTCAGTTCACGGTTGGTCGCAACGAACACCGCGTCCGGACCGCACGGCAGTTCGGCGATGCTGCGCACACACGGCACGCCTTCAAGGCTTTCATGTCGCGGGTTAACCAGCCACAGTTGCCCAAAGTAGCCACCTTCAGCGCAACGCTTGAGGGCCCGAGCCATGCTGCGGCCACCGACAAACGCCAGATGGCGCGGCGCGAGCAGGCGTTTGAGATTGTCACGAATCGTCTGGGACATCGGTATTCTCCGGGGCGATCAGCGCAACAGCGGCCGCAGCAGTTCGCGGGAAATGATGTGGCGCTGGATTTCCGAAGTGCCCTCCCAGATCCGCTCGATCCGCGCGTTACGCCAGATGCGCTCCACCGGCCCTTCATCCATCAGGCCCATGCCACCAAAAATCTGCACCGCCTCATCGGCCGCCCGACCGAGCACTTCACTGGCGAACAGCTTGGCCATTCCGGCCTCGCCATCGGTCATCGTGCCTTGATCCATCTTCCACGCCGTGTGCAAGGTCAGCAGTTCAGCCGCGCGGATCTGCGTGGCCATGTCGGCCAACTTGAACGACACACCCTGATAGGTGCCGATTGGCTGGCCGAACTGCTTGCGATCCGCGGCCCATTGCAATGACACGTCGAGTGCACGCTGGGCCTGACCAACGCAGTTGGCCGCGACCATCACCCGCCCGGCCGTCAGCCAGGCGTTGGCCACTTCCCAACCCTTGCCGACTTCGCCGAGTACTTTGGAGGCCGGTACGCGGCAATCGTCGAAGAACATTTCGAAGGTGTGGTAACCGCGGTTGCTCACGCACTTCGGCCCACGGCGAATGGTCATACCCGGGGTGTCGCGATCTACCAGGAACGAGGTCACCGCGTTGCGCTTGCGGCCGTTGTGTTCGTAGGTGTCGGTGACTGCGAAAACGATGGCGAAATCGGCGTGCCCGGCGTGGCTGATGAAGTGCTTGCTGCCGTTCAGCACGAAGTCATCACCGTCACGCACCGCACGGGTCTTGATCGCGTTGGCATCGGAACCGGCGCCCGGTTCGGTCAGCGCGAAGCAGTCGATCTTCTCGCCCTGAATGCACGGCAGCAGGTAATCGTTGATTTGCTGGCCGGTGCAGGCCATGAGGATTTTCGACGGCCGAGCGACAAACACATGCAGCGCCCAGGAAACCTTGGACAGCTCCCGCTCGATCAGCGCCTGGGACAGGTAATCGAGACCGCCGCCACCGACTTCTTCAGGCATGTTGAAGGCATAGAAGCCCGCCGCGATGGCCTTGCCGCGAATCTGTGCCGCCAGCTCCGGGGAGACTTCGTCGGCACGATCGACCGCTTCTTCATGGGGCAGCAGTTCCTTGGCGACAAAGCTGCGGACCGCGTCCACCAACATTTCTTGTTCTTGGGTCAGCTGGAAATTCATGGTGTTACCTGTTGTTCGTTCACTGAATAGATGAGCGGCGTGGGTCTACTTGCCGACAAACTGTGGCGGACGCTTTTCCATGGCCGCGCGCAAAGCTTCGGCGCCGTCTTCGCTGCGACCGCAGAGCAAGCCCGCCGCCAGTTCGGCTTGCAGTTGTTCCGGCAGGCTGCGCTGGGCACCTTCGCGCATGAGCTTCTTGGTCTGGGCAAACGCGAAGGTCGGGCCGTTGGCCAGGCGCGTGGCCAATTCATTGGCGGCGCCGAGCAGTTGTTCGTCAGCGCAGACTTCGCTGACCAGTCCCGCTGCCAAGGCGCGATCGGCGCCCCACAACTCGTCGAGAAACAGCAGGCGTTTGGCTTGTTCGGTACCGATCAGCCGTGGCAGATGCCAGCTGGCACCGGCGTCCGGCGAATACGCCATGCTGGTGTAGCCGGCCTTGAACCGCGTCGATTGCCCGGCGATGCGCAGGTCGCAGCACAGCGTCAGGTCCATCCCGGCGCCGACGGCAGTGCCGTTGATCGCTGCGATGGTTGGTTTGTCCAGGCTGTACAGCCGGCTCATCAGCGCATGGGCGGTTTCGGTCCAGCCGTAGCTTTCCAGCGCTCCACGGGCTTCGGCTTCGGCCCACTCGGCAAGGTCGGCGCCGGCGCAGAAACTGCGGCCGCTACCGGTCAATACAACAACCCGAACGGCCGGGTCGGCATTGAAGTCATCCAGTAAGGCGTGAAGATTTTTCAGGGTTGGAATGTCCAGCGCATTGCGCTGTGCAGTGCGATTGAGGGTGATCCAGGCAACGCCCGCTTCGACCTGACTGAGCAGAGAAGATTGAGTAGTCATGCGAGTCCTCGAATTATTGTGTTTGGCATGAGGTGATGCGACTTGAGGTCATACTAAACGAGTGTTCAGCAAGACGGCAATCTGCGAGGAAATTGGCTGTAACAGCCTTAAAAGATCTTTAAATAATTGTTTCTATTGAATATTTTCCTACCTCTTGGC
>NZ_JBFTLU010000120.1:0-13920 GCF_056396605.1 Pseudomonas sp. 05T35 | reverse complement strand
GCCAGGCCCTGTCAATACAGCATCATCCAGCGCGCTGGCAACTCATTAGCTAACCTGTCTTTTAACGTAATGATCAGGCGGATCGAACTGGCGTTCCAATCTGTGCTTGCACAGCAACAGTTTCCAGGAGATCAGGATGAAATTTTTGGTTGTTGGTGGCGCAGGCTATATCGGCTCGCATATGGTCAAGCAACTACTGCGTGCAGGTCACGAACCGGTGGTGGCAGACAACTTTTCAACAGGCCATCGCGGCGCATTGATGGGCGGGAGATTGGTCGAACTGGACATCGCCGACGCACAAGCCCTGAACGTCTTGTTTGCGGGACAGCACTTTGATGCCGTGTTCCACTTCGCCTCATTTACACAGGTGGGCGAATCCGTCACTGAACCTGCCAAGTATTACCAAAACAACCTGGCTGGAACCCTGACGCTGCTACAAGCCGTGGTTCGTGCCGGGGTTAAAAACTTCATTTTTTCCTCGACCGCAGCCATCTATGGCGACCCGGTGTATGTACCTATCGACGAAGAGCATCCCAAGGCCGCGATCAACCCTTATGGTCGCAGCAAGTGGATGGTGGAGCAGATGCTTGAAGATTTCGACCGTGCATACGGGCTCAAATCGGTCTGCCTGCGCTACTTCAACGCCGCCGGAGCAGACCCTGAAGGACAGTTAGGTGAACGCCGTGAACCGGAAACCCACCTGCTGCCACTGATACTGCAAGCGGCCTCCGGTCGGCGCACAACCATCACCGTCTATGGCCGTGACTACGACACACCTGACGGCACTTGCATTCGCGACTACATCCACGTTGTCGACCTCGTTGCAGCTCATGCACTTGCCGTGAATTATTTACTGGCAGGTGGTGCAAGCACGGCTTTGAACCTCGGAAACGGTCAAGGTTTCTCAGTACAACAAGTCATAGACACTGCACGCGCCGTGACCGGCCAGGATATCTGCGTGAGCGAAGCGCCACGCCGCGCCGGCGATCCACCACGCCTTGTGGCCGACCCCCGCATGGCCAACACATTACTTGGCTGGCAACCGCAATTTGCCTCACTTGAGCAGATAGTGGCGCACGCCTGGAGCTGGGAGCAGAAGTACCCTTGGCACTGAAAGTCGGCGCTGTTGCATAACGCCGAACACCTGAGGGTGACGCTCTAGTAGTAAGAGCGGCTTGGGCGCTCGGCTTTGTTTAGTACCGTGCCAATCAGATTGGCTGTCCCCAGATGATAAAGGCTTTCCTCGATCTCTTTCCTGCTGTTCATGCCGTTGGCGACCACCAGCAGGACGCAGTCGAATTTAGGCAAGACGGTAATAACATCGTCCGAACTCAATAACGGCGGCAAGTCGAAAATCACGATACGCGAGTCGTAGCGCTCGCGCAGATCAGTAATCAAATCGCTCACTGTAGGCGATGACAGCACCTCGGTGGAGAGAGGGATCGGCTTTCGCGTCGGCAGGACTACAAAGCGCGGCAAGGTCGGGTTGACCAGAACCTCTTGCAGTTCCGCTTCATCGTCCAGCAATTCATTGAGCGATTTCTCCATCGGCAGACCCAGGCAGGCACCCACCATCGGACGACGCAAGTCGAAATCCACCAGTAGCGCCGTCTTGGTGGTGTGATGGGCGATACTCATTGCCAGGTTGATAGCCAATACAGTCTTGCCTGCCTCCGGAGTTGGCGAGGTGATAGCAAGCGTGCGCCAGCCATTTTCTTCCATGACTTTCAGAACTTGCGTACGCAGCAGATCGAAAGCCCCCCCCATATTCGAATTCTTGTTGTACGCCACAATGCGATTGCGCTCGAGATGATCTGGCCGCAGCGGTACAACTTTGGTTTGCACATAACTCAGCGCATTCAGACTTGCAGACTGCCCGGTCACTGTCATGGCTTTTGGCATTGTCACGAGACTTGACGAAGGCTGTTGCTCGGAATTCTCGGTATCGGGCTTGATGATTTCCATGGCTATATTCCTTATGCAAACCGGCCCAGAGTTTTAAACATCAAAAGGTCCAGAGGCATGTAGAAGAAATGCAAGAGCACCAGAAAGAGCACGATGAGCACGACTCCACTGACGATCAATCGCGTTCGCCACTGCTTACGGCGTGCCAGTTCCGCTCTGGTGTATATGTAGGGAATCGCAACCAAGATGCGTCTACCCAGCACACTGGCCAAGGCTTCAGCTCCGCGAACGCGCTGGTTCAGCATCTCAAGGACCATCACCAATGTGCCAGCGCCCACCGGAGCGAGAACAAAGCCCATGGCGACCACTTTTTTACGGTTCGGCCGTATCGGCTTTTCAGGCATCAATGGCGATTCCAGAAGAACAAAACGCTCGGCTTTGTTTTCCTGCTCCAGGCTTTCGGAAATTTTCGCACTCATTTCCTTGGTGCGTATTTCCTCGTATTTCTTTTTAGCGTTTTCATAGTCACGCATCAGTGTGACCAAGCCGCGCTCGACTTGCGGCGTCTCAAGAATTTGCGCCTCGTAGTCGGCTATTTTTTTGAGTATTTCCTGCTTTTGATCGGCCAGCGACTTGATACGTGTTTCTGCGGCAGCGATCCGGGCCTGAGCCTTGGCAAGGTCCAGATTGACTGAAGCCGCTGCACCACCAGCACCTTTGGTAGCCTCAAGTGCAGCAATTTTGCGTTTGACGGCACGCACATCGGGGTGGGCTTCGGTATACAGCGACAGTAACCGGGTGTACTCCGCCTTCAGGCTTCCCAGATCTTGCTGTTTATCAACCCCCGCGCCGGGCGATACATGCTTGGTCGCTGCTGCGGAAAGCTCCAACTCATTGAAGCGCAACTCCTCACGGGCAGTTTTGTAGTCACGGTCGACCTCTTTGAGCTCGATTTCGGCGCGTGACAACATATTCATGCGCAACTCCTGATGCTCGGGAAGCGCGTTGCTGTGCGCTTGCTTGAAGTCTGCCAAGCGGTTTTCCAGAGCTTCCAGTTCGACCCTGAGCTTGTCCGCCTCCTRCGTCAGAAACTCTGTTGTTTCACTGGCGCGCTCGGTGCGCTGCTTGATGTTTTCATCCAGAAACAGCGTCACCAGCTCGTTGGCCACTTTGTTGGCAATCTCTGGCTGCCGGTGCTCAAAGGAAAGACGGAAAGCAATCGTCACTTCTCCGCGCCCCTTAACGGTAGCGCAAGGATAGGCGCGCCACCCAAAAAGGCGAGAGTTCCCGGCTAAACCAGACACCGACATTGCGCAGGGTATTAGGCGCTAGCCCTTTGG
The DNA here is from genome assembly GCF_056396605.1 of Pseudomonas sp. 05T35. NCBI lineage: Bacteria > Pseudomonadati > Pseudomonadota > Gammaproteobacteria > Pseudomonadales > Pseudomonadaceae > Pseudomonas > Pseudomonas sp. 05T35. Next base: position 10,675 of record NZ_JBFTLU010000120.1, on the reverse strand, counting down.
TTTTTTGCCATGAGGCATCAAAACCGGTACGGCTGGTGTCGTCGAGGGCATAACTCCATGTACCGTTCAGGTTATCAACCTCGACAAAACCGCCGTCGCCGCTGGCGACGGTACTACGACTGGCGTCGATACTTGTATCAACACGCTCACCGGTATAGTGCAACGAAAAACCGCCTTGGCCACGGGGGCGGCTGTTCGAGCCAGAGACTTGATTGACACCCGCGTAAACCGCCCCCTTGAGCCGCTCGGAGATCTCAAAGTTCAAGCCGGCAGTGGGGGTGTAACTGTTTGAGGAAGGCAACGCAGATCCCTGCTGCGGCTCATAACGCTTCACGCCAAAACGCGTGAATAGCTCTACACGCTCACTCCATGCGTAGTTAAAGCTCAGGCGGTTCGAAAGCTCGTCATAGTTGGTGAGTGTATTAATGTCGTAAGTGACATGTGTGTAGTCGGTTTCGTTAACCAAGGTAGTTCGCTCACTGAGAGCGGTACTCCAGTTGCCGCCGAACGAGGTTAGCTTTTGCGTACCATCGGTGGTGGCAATCACGCCGGTCGCTTGAACCGCAGTGGAGAGCGTCGAGCTCTCAATATACTTCGCCGTGAGTCCAAAACCACCCGTCTCGGTCTCGCGCTGCCACCCTAACTGCACGTTGGGGTCTTCGCGGTCCGAAACGATGGACGTATCAGACGAACGCACCAGATTCATGCCAAGACCGAACCGCCACTGATCCCGGTCTGAAGTACCGACAAGCGTGTAATCGGGAGCGATGATCGTACGAGTCACACCCTTCTTGTTTTCCGTAACAAGCACCGGGTTGCTGTCGTACTCGACAGTCGAAGGCACAACGATTGCTGAATGCCAAGTGGCAGCATAGGCCACACCGGAGCACGGCAAGATCAGGATGGCCGTCGCAACTCCAGCCGTTCGCAGCACGGGCAAGATAATCCTTAGTGCTTCGCGCAAGGCTAAGGCACGACCAGCGTATCGCCGGCCTGGAGTTGAATATTGGTGGACATGTCACGCCCGGACATCAAATCGCTGTAATGGACGGGCAGGATCTCTTGTTTAGCCCCATTGCGGCGCACGACCTTGATGTCCTCCTTGTCGGCGAATTTGTCGAGCCCGCCCGACATGCTCAATACTTGCAGCACTGCAGTTGGACCTGACATCTGTACGGTGCCGGGCTTCAGCACCTTACCCTGCACATAGACGAGATTGCCTGCGGTGCTCGTGACGACAACGCTCACGTTCGGATCGGGTATGAACTCCTTAAGCCTGGCAGCGATTTTCTTTGCGACTGCAGTGGCATCAAGCCCCGCAACATCGACTTGTCCTGCCAGCGGGAAGGTAATGCTGCCATCAGGAAGTACGTGCACCTCCTGTTTCAGCTTCTCTTCGCCCCACACGGAAACCGAAATGGCGTCACCCGGACTTAGCAGATAAGCCGCGGCTTTTTCGTCGGCACTGGTAATGCTGGGCCAGACCACCAGCGCGCAGAGCACAGGTAATAACAAACGCAACATAAGGATCCCTCCGACCAAGTAGCATGCACAGAGATTCACATAGAAACAGGGCGAAAACACACCCTCTCCTTTGACGCCAAAGCAACGATCAAACAGCAATCGCCTCGAGCTTCCTGGCTACCAATTTCCGCCGAAACCAAACATCAGACCGAAGAACACCCCGGCAATCATCCCGGCGTTGCCCGGTACTTGTTCTTGAGCGTAGACCACGATAGCCGAGAACGCCGACGCCAGGATGAAGCCGATCACCACGCTCGGCACACGGGTCCAGAACAGGTCCACATGAGGCAGCAACAGCGTGAACGGCGCCACGCCGAGGATCGAGAACCAGATCGACCTCACCGCGCAAGGGCCGCGTGGTCGTGCTGGAACTTGACGGGCGTTGCATCAGCTATCGTCTAGGCTTTCTGGAACAGGGTCGGCTCTAACGACTACAACCTGGCTCGTGCCGCAATATGCCGGTCTGGGCAGCGGCCGAGTGCTGCTTGATGAGTGGATTCGCTGGGGTCTGGACGAGGGCTGGCAGCACATCAAACCGAGGCTGCAACAGTGGCGAGCCAAACGTGCGGCAGCTGTCGCACGTTTGGCCCGCACTCCCGTCGTGACCGGCGTCGATAAAAAAATCGCGCCCACTGCCCCCCCCATGGAGGACGAACATGCCTCGCCAAGTCATAGTCAACGCTGACGATTTCGGGCTCAGCCTGAACGAAAACGCAGTCATCCTGCGGGCCTTCCAGGCCGGGGTGATCAGCTCCGCTACCGTCATGGCCAACATGCCGGCCTTCTCAGCAGCCTGTGAGCTGGCGCAACAGCCACTGCTCAAGGGCCGCGTGGGACTGCACTTCAACCTCACGTACGGCCGGCCCCTGAGCCGGGCGATTCTCGAGCTGCCAAACTTTTGCGACACGGCTGGCGAGTTCGACCTGAACCTGCCCCGCCACCGCCTGTGGCTCAGCCGCCAGCAACGCGATGCCGTGCTGAAGGAGCTCGAAGCGCAATGGCAGCACTGCCTGGACAATGGCCTGCAGCCCAGCCATCTCGATTCCCACCAGCATGTTCACACTATCTGGCCGATCGGTGAGATCGTCGCGCGGTTTGCTGCCCGTCAAGGAGTCCCCGTTCGCCTGGCGCGCAATCCGGGGCACAACCTCAGCCTGACCAAACGAGTATTCAATAGCTTGCTCAACCGACGTTTACACCGCCTCGCCGGTGCCACGGCGGACTACGTCTGTACCCCGGTGGACTTGCGCAACGCCAGGCCACCGGCAGACGGACTGCTGGAAATCGTCGCCCATCCGACGATGCTCGGCAGCGACTTTGGTGACGCCTATCTGTATCAGGGAGAGTCCTTGAGCAAATTGCTCGACAACCGTCTGCGGGGCATTCCACGGGTTTCCTATAACGTGCTGGCACGCACACGACCCGCAACGACGTCGACGGCACTGGAGTAACGCAAGGTCGACAGCACAATGCCCGGGACTGGCCACGGGCATTGTGCAAAAGGCAGATGGCTCAGGGTTTAAGCGGCCATTCCTCGTCGAGCTCCGAAAGGCTTTTTCCATCGTCCGGATGCTTCCACGTCGGATCGGGTGGATTCTCTTCCGGGGTCGCTTCTTCTGGCTTTTCCTCTTCAAAATCTTCGTACTGTTCACGTTTCTTTTCGGTTGCCATAAAGCCCTCCTCCTGAGGTTTGCGTTCAATTTCAGGATAGAACAAAGCCACTGCTTCGCTACCGACCGACCGTCTGTATTGCACTGGGTACAGCAACCTCGGCGATTTTCGCCTCTTCCAGCAGTCCCTGAATCACCTGTTCTTGTTCGGCGTAATCACCTTCCCCGAAATGGCTGTAGCGCACCCGCCCCTTTGCGTCCAGCACCAAAGCCAGCGGCCAAATCGGTGCTTTTTTTGCGTCCATGTGTATCCAGCCCGCGCCAGATACACTGCAATACAAAGGCCTTTGGGCAAGCTCATCCAGGCTCGATAGACTGCGCGAAAACCGCATACACACAGAGGTTGAGGCAATGGATCATGTCGATCACATTCTGATTGTCGATGACGATCGCGAGATCAGAGAGCTGGTAGGCAACTACCTGAAGAAGAATGGTTTGCGCACCACGGTGGTCGCCGATGGGCGCCAGATGCGTGCCTTCCTCGAGACCACACCGGTCGACCTGATTGTGCTCGACATCATGATGCCCGGCGACGACGGCCTGCTGCTGTGCCGCGAACTGCGTGCCGGCAAACACAAAGCCATACCGGTACTGATGCTCACCGCCCGCAACGACGAAACCGACCGCATCATCGGCCTTGAGATGGGCGCCGACGATTACCTGGTCAAACCGTTCGCCGCCCGCGAACTGCTGGCCCGCATCAATGCGGTACTGCGACGCACGCGGATGCTGCCGCCGAACCTGATGGTCACCGAAAGTGGTCGGCTACTGGGTTTCGGTCGTTGGCGCCTGGATACCTCGGCCCGCCACTTGCTCGATGAGGACGGCACCATGGTCGCCTTGAGTGGCGCCGAATACCGCCTGCTGAGGGTCTTCCTCGACCATCCGCAGCGCGTGCTCAACCGCGACCAGTTGCTCAACCTGACCCAGGGCCGCGATGCCGATCTGTTCGATCGCTCCATCGATTTGCTGGTGAGCCGCCTGCGCCAACGCCTGCTGGATGATGCCCGCGAACCGGCCTACATCAAGACGGTGCGCAGCGAAGGCTACGTGTTCTCCCTGCCGGTGGAAATCCTCGGTGCACCATCATGAATTTCTCGCTGCACTGGCCGCGCACGCTGGCGTCGCGTCTCTCATTGATCTTTCTGATCGGCTTGATTCTGGCTCAGGGTCTGTCCTTCGCCGCTCAGTATTACGAACGCTACCAGAGCGCGAAATCGACGATGCTTGGCAATCTGGTCAACGACGTGGCCACCTCGGTTGCAATCCTTGACCGCTTGCCAGCCGAGGAGCGCGCCAGTTGGTTGCAACGTCTGGAAAGGCGCAACTATGGTTACCTGCTGAGCGAGGGTGAGCCCGGTGTACCGATGCAACAGGACGACGTTCCGGTCTCCGTGCGCTCCATCGAAGATGCCGTCGGCCATGACTTTTCGCTGACATTCAGTGACATCCCAGGCCCGCAGAAACATTATCAGGCGCACCTGCGGCTGTCCGATGGCAACCCACTGACAATCGACGTCCGGCCCTCGATCATGCCGCTCTCGCCGTGGCTGCCGGTGGTCCTGCTCGGCCAGTTGCTGCTGTTGATCGGCTGCACCTGGCTGGCCGTGAGAATTGCCATCCGCCCTTTGACGCGTTTGTCCCGCGCAGTGGAAACCCTCGATCCCAACACCCACCAAATTCACCTGGATGAAACCGGCCCGACCGAAGTCGCCTACGCTGCCGCGGCCTTCAATGCCATGCAGGAGCGCATCGCGGCCTATCTCAAGGAACGAATGCAACTGCTCGCCGCCATTTCCCATGATCTGCAAACGCCCATCACCCGGATGAAACTTCGGGCGGAATTCATGGACGATTCAGCCGAAAAGGACAAACTCTGGCAGGACCTGGAAGAAATCGAGCACCTGGTGCGCGAAGGTGTGGCCTATGCCCGCAGCGTGCATGGCGCCACCGAAGCCAGTTGTCGCATTGACCTGGACTCCTTTCTCGTCAGCCTGGTCTTCGACTATCAGGACATGGGCAAGCCCGTGCAGTTGACTGACAGAAATGCCGCCGTGATCGATACCCGTCCCCATGCCCTGCGGCGGGTGCTGGTCAACCTGCTGGACAACGCCTTGAAGTTCGCCGGCGCAGCAGAGCTGGTGGTGCAATCGAGCGCTGGCAACCTGTCGATCAAGGTGCTGGATCGCGGACCGGGGATCGCCGAGGACGAGTTGGCCGAGGTCATGAAGCCGTTCTATCGGGTAGAAAGCTCGCGCAACCGCACCACCGGCGGCACCGGACTGGGGCTGGCCATCGCCCAGCAACTGGCGCTGGCTATCGGCGGTTCGCTGACCTTGAGCAACCGCGAAGGCGGTGGCCTCTGCGCGGAGCTCACGCTGGCACCGGGAGCACCACCTGGGCGGCGCCAATAACCCCTTCGGCCAGCCTATACCGCAGCAGTTCCAGGGTGCTGCACCTGTGAACAGCGATTCAGCCTGCCTCTGGCAGGCGTCAGCAAGCTCTGAATGTCTTCCTGCGAAGGCACCTGACTCAGCGCTTGTTAGCCTCCGGGCTGTTTGGTAGTCGTGAGATAGACTAAGCAGCGGGTATCGGAGGGCAGGAGTGACAGCTGTGGCGCGATTCTGATGGATTCGCTGATAACAGCCGCGGCGCGTGCGCTCGCGGCAGGTGATCCCCTCGGCGCACTGAACCGGGTGGCCTTGCGCGACGATGCGCCGGCACTCGCGTTACGCGGCATCGCCATGGCGCAGCTCGGCGAACTGGTTCGCGCGAAGGCTCTGTTGCGCAGTGCGGCACGTGCCTTCGGTCCGAAAGAGGCCTTGGCCCTAGCGCGGTGCGTGGTTGCCGAGGCCGAGATTGCGCTCGCTTCGCGCGACCTTGGCTGGCCTGCGAAGGCACTCGATGCAGCACGGGCGACACTCGAAGAACACGGTGACCGGGTTAACGCCGCGCATGCCCGGTACCTCGAGATCCRGCGCTTGCTGCTGATCGGTCATCTCGACGAAGCCGAGCACCGGCTTGCCGAACTCGACCCCACGCCTTTACCGCCTGCATCGAGGGCTGTTCACGAGTTGGTCGTGGCGGGGATCGCGATGCGCCGCCTCCAGGCGAAGACGGCACGGGTGGCACTCACTCGGGCCGAGCATGCCGCACGCCACGCCGCAATCCCTGCGCTGACAGCCGAGGTCGACAGCGCATGCCTCCTCCTCGACACGCCTGCGGCGCGCCTGATTACCGGTGGCGAGGAGCGGCTCCTGCTGCTTGAGGACGTTGAAGCGCTACTGGCGTCAAAGGCGCTCGTCGTGGACGCCTGCCGTCATCTCGTGCGTGACGCACGCGCGCAAGTCTCGCTCGCAAGGCGCCCGGTGCTGTTCGCGCTCGCCCGGGCGTTGGGCGAAGCGTGGCCCGCCGACGTATCGAGGGAAACGCTTATCGCCCGAGCCTTCCGATTGAAGCTTGACGATGAGTCGCATCGCGCGCGATTGCGCGTCGAGGTCGGGCGACTTCGCGCGGCGCTGCGGACCGTGGCTGGCGTGACTGCTACAAAGCGCGGTTTTGCGCTGGTGCCGCGCAGCGCACTGGAAGTCGTCGTGCTGGCACGGCCCGTCGAAGAGAAGCAGGCGGCGGTGCTCGCCCTCCTCGCCGACGGTGAGTCGTGGTCGAGCTCAGCCCTGGCGCTGGCGCTTGGCGCCAGCCAGCGCACCGTGCAGCGGGCACTCGACTCGCTGGCGGCGGCCGGCAAGGTCCAGTGGTTTGGTCGCGGGCGAGCGCGTCGCTGGATAACGCCTTCGGTGCCGGGTTTCGCGACGTCATTGTTACTCCCTGCTCCACTTCCAAGTGACTAGGATCACTCCACGACCAAACCACCAGGGTGGAAGACATGAAACACTCAGCAGCCGAAATTATCCGCGAATATGGACCCTTTCCGGGAGTCGACCATGTGCATGGGGTCACCTATGACGGCCAACAGGTCTGGTTCGCTTCCGGAGACAAACTGAACGCCCTCGATCCCGCGAGCGGGAATACCCTGCGCTCAATCGATGTCGCCGCGCATGCTGGCACAGCCTTTGACGGTCAGCACCTGTTTCAGATCGCCGAGGATCGCATCCAGAAGATCGACCCGAAAACCGGTCGCGTGCTCGCCACGATCCCTGTGCCCGGCGGCAGCAACTCAGGGCTCACATGGGCCGAAGGGACGCTTTGGGTGGGCGAGTATCGGGACCGGAAAATTCATCAGATCGATCCCCAAACCGGGGCGATTCTGCGCACCATCGAATCCAACCGCTTCGTCACTGGCGTCACCTGGGTCGACGGAGAACTCTGGCACGGCACCTGGGAGGGTGAAGAAAGCGAATTGAGGCACGTCGATCCTCAAACGGGTGAGATTCTGGAGAGCCTCAAAATGCCTGCTGGTGTCGGCGTATCGGGACTCGAGTCGGATGGTGCCGACCAGTTCTTCTGTGGAGGAGGAAACAGCGGCAAGGTCAGAGTGGTTCGCCGACCTGAATGAGACGCCGCGATCGACAGCAGACGACGCCACTGCCAATCAGTAACTATGCTTGGTTGTGTTGTCGGGCCCTGATAATACATCGTGGAAGGAGGCGTTTGAGATGCAACTCATCACGTTGAAAATCGATAAGCCGGAAGCGACGAACTTCATTTTTGGGCAGACGCACTTCATCAAGTCTGTCGAGGACATTCATGAAGCATTAGTCAGTTGCGTGCCGGGCATCACGTTTGGCCTGGCCTTTTGTGAAGCCTCCGGCAAATGCCTGGTGCGCTGGTCCGGCACCGACAGCGCCATGATCGAACTGGCGCAAAAAAACGCAAAAGCCATCGCCGCAGGCCATAGCTTCATCATTTTCCTCGGCGACGGTTTCTATCCGCTCAACGTGTTGAACATCCTCAAAATGGTGCCTGAGGTGTGCCATATCTTTTGTGCGACAGCCAACCCAACGGAAGTCATTCTCGCTGAAACGGAACAAGGCCGAGCGATCCTCGGTGTCGTGGATGGTTTTTGCGCCAAGGACATTGAAGGAGACGAAGATATCCTGTGGCGCAAAAACCTGTTGCGACAGATCGGTTACAAGCTCTGAGCCGAAGCGCCGACAAGGAGCGGCGCCGTGACCGCGCCGCAGGCGAAACACTTCCATGCAGGGTGCAGACACGGGCTCTCAGCGCCTCAACGAATCAGCATCGCTGCGGCAGCCGCCACCATGATCGCTGCCGCGCCGCGAAACAGCCGCTGTTGTGCTCGCAGGCTCGACAGCAGGTGCCGGATGCGCACCGCGCCAACAATGAACAGCGCGCCAACACCCAGCAGAACCAGAATGGTCAGTGGCACCAGCATCAGCCCCCAGGTCTGCAACGAGACCGTCTCAAGGTTGATCACCAGCGGCAACAACGCCAGGTAGAAGGCAATGGTTTTCGGGTTTCCCAGGGTAATGGTCAGGCCGGATATTGCCGCCGACAACAGCTCCTTCTTCTTCACCGGCTTGCCGACTTCAATCTCCTGATGGTTGGCGAACCAGAACTGCCAGGCCAGATAGCACAGGTACAGTGCCGCCGCCCAGCGTACCAGCTGGAACAATGTATTGAAGTGCTCGGCGATCATCGCCAGGCCAAAGACGGCAAATGACAGGTAAGTCAGATCGCCGAGGATCAGCCCAAACAGCAGACAAAACCCCGATAACGCGCCACCGCTGACGCTCCGCGCCACCAGCGCCGCCATGCCGGGGCCGGGAATGGCGGCAGCGATACCCAGCGCTGCCGAATAGGTAAGTACTTGTGTCATATCGAGCATGTCGCGTTCCTCAGGTCATTTATTATTGTTTTGCTCAACGGTTCCGCTTCCGGCAAGCAAGGTTATCAACGGTTTCAACGGGACCCGGCAACCCACTGCCTGACGACTTCCCGGGAAAAGACCAGATCCTGCACGGCCAATCCGACCGACTTGAAAATCGTTACACCCGCCTTATGAGCCAACACGCGATCGGCGCCGACAGTGCCGATCTCTGTTCCCACCTCCTGGTCCGGCAACAGGCCTTTGATCACAGCCTTCGTCACGCACTCGGACGCGGCAAAAACCGATCGGTTGCAGTCCGTGAACAACGCGGCGCCCTGATACACGTCTTCATGCAACTCCTGGAAACCCGGAGCCGAGGAGCCAATTGCGTTGATATGGCAGCGTTCGGGCAGATCGGCACGGGCCAGAATGGGCGCACGTGCTGCCGTGGTGGTGCAGATGATGTCGCTGTCGCGCACCGCCTCGGCAACCGTGGCGCAAATCGAGACCGGCAAATCGCAGGAGTGCTCGCTCCAGGACGCAAACTCACGACACGCCGCCTCGCTACGCCCCCATACAGAAACATGCCTGACCGGCCTGACGGCCCGCATTGCCAGCAGGTGAGCACGGGCTTGCAAGCCAGTGCCCAGAATAGCCACACGGCTGGCGTCAGGCGCCGCAAGAATGCGGGTCGCGTGTGCCGAAGCCGCAGCCGTGCGGATTTCAGTGATCGCCCCGGCATCGACCGCGACGACCGGGGAGACGCCGGCTTCGTCATAGATCAACACGCTCCCCCTATGCGAAGGGCCGCGAACTTCAGCACCCAACCGGACCACCACCGACTTCAAGCCGAACCCCTGATAGGGCCCGGACTTGATGTAAGCCGGCATGACCCCCATCAACTCGTTCTCGCCGCCCTTGACGATCGTACGCAACGGCTGCTCCACCTGGCCTGAAGAGTGCAATCTGAAGGCTTCCTCGCTGAGCCGCAGGCACAACTCGAAACTCAACAGTCCTTTGATCGAATCGCTGTCCAGATGAAGCATCGTTCACGCCTCGGCCGTTTGCTTGAACCCTTGAAAGGCATCCCATTTGAAGCGCTCGTCGATTTCGGTGCCGGCAATAGCGTTCAAGATTGTCGACATGTTTTTCTGTGAAACACCGAGAACCACATCCAGCATGTTTTGCTTGCTGAAGCCCGCCTGCAAGACAGCATCAATGGCCTGTCTGCTCAGGCAACCGCGGCAATGAATCACTTCCAGGGTAAAACTGCGCAACGCCATCAGTCGCGCATTGAGGCGCGTTGGCTCATGGGCGATGGCGTCGACCACGTGCTCATCCACGCCCTTGGAAAGGGCAATGAAGGCGTGGGCCTGGACCGTGTAGTCACAACGGTTTTCCACACCGGTGGTGATCCACACCACGGCTTTTTCTTCTTCGTTCAACGAACTGTCGATAAACAGATCATGCGCACGCTGATAGGCAGCCAGTAACGAAGGTGACTCCGACATGTAGGCACTCTGATTGGGGATCCAGCCAAAATTGTCGATGGAACTCTGAAGCAGTGCTTTGCTTTTTTCCGGGGTCGAATCAATTGTGTGAAGCTTCAAGACAGTCATCATGACCTCAACGTGTATTCGAAATAGTCCAAGGGTCACCCTGCCTTCGAACGGGGTCAGGCAGGGTGTTACGA
>NZ_JBFTLU010000119.1:12886-23687 GCF_056396605.1 Pseudomonas sp. 05T35 | reverse complement strand
CATTTACTCCTGGTTCTATACCCAGGTCAGGAATCGCGGCCCTTGGGATTACAAAAAACTGTCTCCTGACTATGAAGCCTTCGGTAATTTCAATTACGGCGCGGCCGGGATTGCTGCGGGCTTTTCCGAAAATGTCCTGTTACGTGCCGCCGGTTTTGCCCAGACGCAGGCAAAAACGACAAAAGTAGAATTTGGAAGCTGGTGGAGCGAGGCTCCTTTTGGCGATGACCCTGCAGATCAGGAATGGATCAAAAAAGGAGTCAGGTATGCCCGCTTCAGGAACTACTGAAAAAACTGTATATACCATCGTCACCTCCTGCCTGCTGACGGTATGCCTGGGCTACATCGGCTGGACCTGGCTTATGTCTCCCAGCGCCCCGGTGCTGACCGATGTAGTACTCAAACTACCCGTTGGCGAAAATGGCTTCGTCTACGGCGTCAAGGATGATCGAGGCGGAGCAACAGTACCGTTCAGCTATCGATACTATGTCTATCGCGAACTGGCATCCGACGAACAAATAGCGTCTGAACTCAAGACTGCCGGTCCGTTTTTAGTCACCCGAGATCCAGCCATAAAGATCAATGTCCAAGGCTCGGTCATCAATGTATCGACCCATCAGGAAGTCTACGAGTATCACAGCAGCACGCTGTTCCGACATACCAACAGCGCCGACTACAGCCCCGTGACAATCAACTTGTGCAACCACTCCAGCGATCAATCAACAAAGTAAACGCGTCCCCCTGGGAGCTGTCGAAGAGTCGGCGTAGGCGCATGCATCGTGCACTCAGTTATCATGCTCCCACTTTCGATACGCGAGATTGTCATGCGCCGCTTGCTCTCCCTGCTGCTGTTAGTGCTCGCCCTCCCGGCCTCTGCCGCTGGCCTTTTGGACAGTCGCCCCAGTTCGACCCTGGGCTCGATCAACAACAGCGCCGACTTCCTGCCCGTGCGAAAAGCCTTTCAACTGAGCCTGGTGGAAAGCACACCGCAATCGATCAAGCTGCGCTTCGTCGCTACCGAGGGTTACTACCTCTACCGGCATCGCTTTCAGTTTCACAGCGAGCCCGCCGACATTGGCCTGGGCCCCGCGCAACTGCCTTCGGGCGAAAAAAAGCACGACGAATACTTCGGCGATGTCGAGGTCTACCACGGCGTTCTCGACGTCGACCTGCCACGCAACAGCGCCGATCAGCGGGCTTTCACGCTGGCCGTCACCTACCAGGGTTGTGCCGATAAGGGCCTGTGTTATCCGCCGGAAACCGAGCGCCTGACAATCGATGGCGCAGCCATTACCTCCCCGGCCAGTGCCACGGGCTGGAGCTGGCGCGAACTGGCGCTGTTCTTCCTCGCAGGCCTTGGCCTGACGTTTACCCCATGCGTGCTGCCGATGCTGCCGATCCTCTCCGGCGTGGTGTTGCGCGGTCAGGTCGGCGGGCTGCGCGGCTTCAATCTGTCGCTGGCCTACGTCTTGCCGATGGCCGCCTGTTTCGCCGCGCTCGGCGCGTTGATGGGGCTGTTCGGCGCCCAGCTCAACCTTCAGGCACGCCTGCAATCGGCGTGGGTGTTGGCGCCGTTTGCCTTGTTCTTCGTGGTGTTTGCCTTAGCGATGTTCGGGGTGTTCGAACTGAAATTGCCCTACGCAATCAGCAGCCGCCTGGACCGCATTGCCGGCCGCACCGAAGGGGGATCGCTGTGGGGCGCGGCCGTGCTCGGAGTGGTGTCGAGCCTGCTGGTTTCGCCGTGCGTGTCCGCGCCTTTGGCCGGCGCGTTGCTGTATATCAGCGCCAGCGGCGATGCACTGGGCGGCGCGTTGAAGCTGTTCGTTCTGGGCCTGGGGATGGGTGCGCCATTGTTGCTGGTCGCCACCGGTGGCGCGGCCTGGCTGCCGAAAAGCGGCCCATGGCTGATCTACGTGAAAAACGCGATTGGCGTGTTGTTGCTGGGGTTGGCAATCGGCTTGCTTAGCCGGGTATTGCCCGGACAAGTCACCTTGCTGCTGATCGGTTTGTTGGCAGCCGGGGTGGGCTTGTTTCTCGGAGCGCTGGAGTTTGTCTATAAATCGCCGCGAAAACGCCTGGGGCAACTGCTCGGGATGCTCCTGGTGTTTTATGCGCTGGCCTGTTGGTACGGCGCCTTCAGTGGCCAGACCGATCCGTTCAGTCCGATAAGCCAGCCAAAGGTCGTCAACGCTCCTGGCAGCGCTCAAGCGCAAAACCCGAGTGAATGGCAAACCATCAGCACCCCGGCGGAACTCGATCGAGCGCTCGCTGAAGCAAAAACAGCCAATACCCCGTTGCTGCTCGACTGGTACGCCGACTGGTGCATCAGCTGCAAAGTCATCGAACACGAGGTGCTTAACGACCGCAACGTCGTCGAACGCCTTAAAGGGTATCGACTGATCCGCTTCGACATCACCGCCAGCAACGCTGAACAACGCGCCCTGCTCGACCGTTACAAGCTGTTCGGACCACCGGCGCTGATGTTTTTCGGCAAGGACGGCAATGAACGTGGCGATGTGCGGGTTATTGGCGAGATCAATGCAAGGGACTTCGCCGAACGTGTCGCCAAAGCGAATGACCGGATTTAATCAGTTGGTCACATATTTCGCGCAATCATCGGTCATTGTGCTGGCTATTGCAGAGAACTGGACAGTCACAAAGGCTTTGCGGCATAGTCGCCGGGTTCTGATAACTGCACACAGATAACAAGGAACAGTCGATGGCGACCCTACTGGTACTGCACGGACCCAACCTGAACCTGCTCGGCACCCGCGAACCGGGCGTCTACGGGGCTGTGACCCTGGCCGAGATCAACCAGGACCTGGAACAGCGTGCGCGCAATGCCGGCCACCATTTGCTCTACCTGCAAAGCAACGCCGAGTATGAATTGATCGACCGCATTCACGCCGCTCGCGGCGAGGGTGTGGATTTCATTTTGATCAATCCAGCAGCTTTTACGCATACAAGTGTCGCATTACGTGACGCGCTGCTGGCGGTGAGCATCCCATTCATCGAAGTGCATTTGTCTAACGTGCACAAACGCGAACCTTTCCGCCATCACTCTTACTTCTCCGACGTTGCGGTGGGAGTGATCTGCGGCCTTGGCGCCAGCGGTTATCGACTGGCCCTGGAGGCCGCACTAGAGCAGCTTGAAAGACAGGCAACGGCTTGAACAACAAGCGTTAAACGCCCCTGACCGACCCTTGGGAGTTGATGATTCATGGATATCCGTAAAGTTAAGAAACTGATCGAACTGCTGGAAGAGTCCGGCATCGACGAGCTCGAGATCAAGGAAGGCGAAGAGTCCGTACGTATCAGCCGCCACAGCAAAACCCCGGCCCAGCAGTACTACGCTCCTGCGCCAATGCACGCTCCGGCTCCGGCCCCTGTCGCTGCTGCCGCGCCTGCTGCTGCCGCTGCACCTGCCGCTCCCGCTGCGCCAGCGCTGAACGGCAACGTTGCCCGTTCGCCAATGGTGGGCACGTTCTATCGCAAGTCTTCGCCGTCCTCGCCATCCTTCGTTGAAGTTGGCCAGAGCGTGAAGAAAGGCGACACCCTGTGCATCGTCGAAGCCATGAAGATGATGAACCACATCGAAGCTGAAACCAGCGGTGTGATCGAATCCATCCTCGTCGAAGACGGCCAGCCGGTTGAGTACGACCAACCGCTGTTCACCATCGTTTGAACCGCGGAGAGCCAACGATGTTGAAACCTGCGAAGTTGGAAAAAGTTCTGATCGCCAACCGCGGTGAAATCGCCCTGCGGATCCTGCGTGCCTGCAAAGAGATGGGCATCAAGACCGTCGCCGTTTACTCCAAGGCCGACAAGGAGCTGATGCACCTGGGCCTGGCAGACGAATCGGTTTGCATCGGCCCGGCATCGGCCGCGCACTCCTATCTGCACATCCCGGCGATCATCGCCGCTGCCGAAGTGACCGGCGCCACCGCCATTCACCCAGGCTACGGTTTCCTCGCGGAAAACGCCGACTTTGCCGAACAGGTGGAAAACTCCGGCTTCGCCTTCATCGGCCCGAAAGCTGAAACCATCCGCCTGATGGGCGACAAGGTTTCGGCCAAGCACGCCATGATCGCTGCCGGCGTTCCAACCGTTCCAGGTTCCGACGGCCCGCTGCCGGAAGACGAAGAAACCGCTCTGCGCATTGGTCGCGAAGTCGGTTACCCGGTGATCATCAAAGCCGCTGGCGGCGGCGGTGGTCGCGGCATGCGCGTTGTGCACAAAGAAGAAGACCTGATCTCCTCGGCAAAACTGACCCGCTCCGAAGCTGGCGCGGCGTTCGGCAACCCGATGGTCTATCTGGAAAAATTCCTGACCAACCCACGCCACGTGGAAGTCCAGGTACTTTCCGATGGCCAGGGCCACGCTATCCATCTGGGTGATCGCGATTGCTCGCTGCAACGTCGCCACCAGAAGGTTCTCGAAGAAGCGCCGGCACCGGGCATCGACGAGAAGGCTCGCCAGGAAGTCTTCGCTCGCTGCGTCAAGGCGTGCATCGACATCGGTTACCGTGGCGCGGGCACTTTCGAGTTCCTGTACGAAAACGGCAGCTTCTACTTCATCGAGATGAACACTCGTGTCCAGGTAGAGCACCCGGTTTCGGAAATGGTCACCGGCATCGACATCGTCAAGGAGATGCTCAGCATCGCCGCCGGCAACCCACTGTCGTTCACCCAGGATGACGTGGTCATCCGCGGTCACGCGCTGGAATGCCGGATCAACGCCGAAGACCCGAAAACCTTCATGCCAAGCCCAGGCACGGTCAAGCATTTCCATGCCCCGGGCGGCAACGGCGTGCGGGTTGATTCGCACCTGTACAGCGGTTACGCGGTTCCGCCGAACTACGATTCGTTGATCGGCAAACTGATCACTTACGGGGCAACCCGTGAAGAAGCCATGGCGCGCATGCGCAATGCGCTGGACGAAATCGTGGTTGACGGGATCAAGACCAACATCCCGCTGCACCGCGACCTGACCCGCGATGAAGGCTTCTGCAAAGGTGGAGTCAACATCCACTACCTGGAACACAAGCTGGCTGCACAGCACTAAAGCTTGATCCAGACCAACAAAGCCGCTTTCGAGCGGCTTTGTTGTTTCTGCAGGTTTCATCTGATCTATTGCCATATCCTTGTGGGAGCGAGCCTGCTCGCGATGGCGCCGGATCAGTCAACACCGACTCTGAATGTGCCGCCCTCATCGCGAGCAGGCCCGCTCCTACAGGGTCAGGTGTCATTTAGAAACCGTGCGATGGATGCAGATCAAGCAGCTCCCACAAAAGCATCGCTCTCGCGTAAACTTGCCCGCTTCTCGCAGCCCGCCAGGCTGCACATTACATTTTTCAAAGGTGCCCGCCATGCCTTGGCTGCAAGTCCGTCTCGCCATCAGCCCAGAACAAGCCGAAACCTACGAAGACGCCTTCCTTGAAGTCGGCGCCGTCTCGGTGACCTTCATGGACGCCGAAGATCAACCGATCTTCGAGCCGGAACTGAACACCACCCCACTGTGGTCGCACACCCACCTGCTGGCCCTGTTCGAAGGTGGCACCGAAGCCGCCAGCGTGCTGGCTCATCTTGAGTTGCTGACCGGCAGCCCATTGCCCGAGCATCACAGCGAAGTCATCGAAGACCAGGACTGGGAGCGCAGCTGGATGGACAACTTCCAGCCAATGCGCTTCGGCCAGCGCCTATGGATCGTCCCGAGCTGGCACGCCGCCCCCGAGCCTGATGCGGTCAACCTGCTGCTCGACCCGGGCCTGGCGTTCGGCACCGGCACCCACCCGACCACCGCCTTGTGCCTGGAATGGCTCGATGGCCAGGACCTGARGGACTGCCACGTACTGGACTTCGGCTGCGGCTCGGGGATCCTCGCGATTGCCGCCCTGCTGCTGGGTGCCAAAGAAGCGGTGGGTACCGACATCGACGTGCAGGCACTGGAAGCCTCCCGCGACAATGCCGGACGCAACAACATCGACGAAGCGCTGTTCCCGCTGTACTTGCCTGAGGACCTGCCACAGGTGCAGGCTGACGTGCTGGTGGCCAACATTCTCGCCGGGCCACTGGTTTCCCTGGCCCCGCAACTCTCCAGCCTGGTCAAGCCCGGCGGTCGCCTGGCCCTGTCGGGCATCCTTGCCGAGCAAGGTGCAGAAGTCGCAGAGGCTTATGCCAAAGACTTTGATCTGGACCCGATTGCCAATCGCGATGGCTGGGTGCGCATTACCGGCCGTCGGCGCTAAAATGAGCGCCTGCATACTCCGGATGGCCGCATGACCGATAGCTTCGTCACCCAGTGCCCGCATTGCCAGACCAGTTTCCGCGTCAGCCATGCCCAATTGAGCGTGGCCCGTGGGGTGGTTCGCTGCGGCTCTTGCCTGCAAGTGTTCAATGCTGCGCGGCAGTTGCTCGAGCAGCGCATGGGCAAGGAAGCTAGCGCCCTCACGACCCCGCCTCCGGTTGAGCCGCCCACACAACGGGCCATCAGCCAGAAGCAGTGGACAGCCGCCGAACTGGATCTGGACAGCCTCGACCTCGACGAAGAACTCGCCAAGCTCGAACAACGGGAAATCCAGCCCACCAAAGAGTTCGGCCATCATGAGCGCAAGCACAAGGAAGACTCGCTGAGCGCCCGCCGGGATACGCCCGAAGGTGAAGAGCCTTGGTCCGACAGCCTGTTCAGCGATTCCGCCGCCGAACGCGCGCTGGCCAGCGAACACACGCACACACCAACCGAGAACCATCGATCGGCGGACATCGCCGACGAGCCGGAAAAACCCTCGCGCACCGAACCCTCGCTGTCGCTCGAACTGGTCGACCTGGACGATGAGCCAGAGACGCCGCAGCTGCGCCTCGACCAGCCCTTCGAGACGCCGGAACCTGCAACGAAACACGAACGCCTGTCCGCGACCGATGACGATATCGACGACGAAGCCCACGAAGTCGAGCCCGTACGCAAGAAGCGCACACGCAACGAGTCGGCCATACATGACGAGGTGCTGCAGGACCTGGTCGACGACCCACTGCAACTCGACTGGCAAAAACGCCGCTCACCCTGGGGTCGCCGGTTCTTCTGGGGCCTGATGGTCCTGCTGGGCGCAACAGCCCTTGCCGGCCAGTACATTGCCTATCATTTCGACGAACTGGCCCGTCAGGACCAATACCGCCCCTGGTTCCAGCAACTGTGCCCGCAGATTGGCTGCAGCGTGCCGTCCAAGGTCGACATCGCGAAAATCAAAAGCAGCAACCTGGTGGTGCGTAGCCACCCGGACTTCAGCGGCGCCCTGGTGGTCGATGCGATCATCTACAACCGCGCGTCGTTCTCGCAGCCGTTCCCGTTGCTGGAGCTGCGTTTTGCCGACCTCAATGGCCACCTGATCGCCAGCCGCCGCTTCAAACCGGGCGAATACCTCAATGGTGACCTTGCGGACCTCGCAGAAATGCCACCGCAAACACCGATCCATATTGCCCTGGACATCCTTGATCCCGGCCCCAAAGCCGTGAATTACAGCCTGAGCTTCCACTCGCCCGAGTGAATCACCTCACTCGGCGCCGAGTCTCGCGCCATTGACGGCAATTTTCCGACTCCCGGCGCCTCGAACCAAACTGATGGCAATAACGGAATAACTGTTCAGATTTTATCCAATTCAGCCTTTATCCAGTCATCGAGAGCGGGTATCATGCCAACCCTTTTTCGAACTCTCATGATCCGACCCCACAACAGGGAAGTCCTATGTCGGCGGTACGCATCGGCCCATATACATTGCACAACGGCTTGATTCTCGCCCCGATGGCGGGAGTCACCGACCAGCCCTTTCGTCAGCTGTGCAAACGACTGGGCGCAGGGCTTGTAGTCTCGGAAATGGTCACCAGCGACATGAGTTTGTGGAACACCCGCAAATCGCGTCTGCGCATGGTCCACGAAGGCGATCCCGAGCCACGCTCGGTACAGATTGCCGGTGGCGACGCACAGATGCTGGCGGAGGCAGCACGCGCCAACGTCGAGTTGGGCGCCCAGATTATTGATATCAACATGGGATGTCCGGCCAAGAAGGTCTGCAACAAGGCTGCCGGCTCCGCGTTACTGAAAGATGAAGAGTTGGTGACCGAGATCCTGCACGCCGTCGTGGCGGCGGTTGATGTGCCGGTCACGTTGAAGATCCGCACGGGCTGGGACCGGGCGAACAAGAATGGCCTGACGGTGGCGAAGATCGCCGAACAGGCAGGTATTACGGCACTGGCGGTGCATGGCCGGACCCGTGCCGATCTGTATACCGGTGAAGCCGAGTACGACACCATTGCCGCGATCAAGCAGGCGGTGTCGATTCCGGTCTTCGCCAATGGCGATATCGACTCGCCCGAGAAGGCCCGGCACGTGCTTGACGCGACCGGTGCCGATGGCCTGTTGATAGGCCGGGCTGCCCAGGGGCGGCCATGGATTTTTCGTGAGATCGAGCATTTTCTGCGTACCGGCGAAAAACTCCCGGCACCAGAGTTGATCGAGGTGGAACGTATTCTGCTTGAGCATCTGGCCGCGCTCCATGCTTTCTATGGAGATGTCATGGGCGTACGCATCGCCCGCAAGCATGTCGGCTGGTATCTCGCAACCCTGCCGGGCGCCAGGGAGTTTCGCGCCCACTTCAATCGTTTGGATGGTACGGAAACACAATGCGCCAACGTTCGGGAGTTCTTCTCCGAACGCTACAAGAGCCTGACAGGGGACGGAGAAGGGGTGGCCGCATGACGATGATGACCGAGACTTTAGTGAGTGGAACAGCACCCGTGAGCGACAATGTAAATTTGAAACAGCACCTCAATACGCCAAGCGAAGAAGGCCAGACCCTTCGCGGGAGTGTCGAGAAGGCGCTGCACAATTATTTCGCCCACCTTGAAGGCGCTGCCGTCACGGATGTGTACAACCTGGTGCTCTCCGAAGTCGAGGCTCCCCTGCTCGAAAGCGTGATGAACTACGTCAAGGGCAATCAGACCAAGGCCAGTGAGCTGCTGGGACTGAACCGCGGCACCTTGCGTAAAAAACTCAAGCAGTACGATTTGTTGTAAGCATTCAATCAAACCAGAAAGGCGCCCGCGTAAAACCGGTCGCCTTTTTTGCTGACTTCCTTTGCTTTTGATGGAAATTGAGATGACCGACCAGACCACCCGCCTGCCGATCCGCCGCGCCTTGATCAGCGTTTCCGACAAGACCGGGATCCTCGAATTCGCCAAGGAACTCGAAGCTCTCGGCGTCGAGATCCTCTCCACCGGCGGGACGTTCAAGCTGCTGCAGGACAATGGCGTAGCCGCTGTGGAAGTCGCGGATTACACCGGTTTCGCAGAAATGATGGACGGTCGGGTGAAAACCCTGCACCCGAAAATCCACGGCGGGATCCTCGGTCGTCGCGGTATTGACGACGCGATCATGAACGAGCACGGCATCAAGCCGATCGACCTGGTCGCCGTCAACCTCTACCCGTTCGAAGCCACCATCAACAAACCAGGTTGCGACCTGCCGACCGCCATCGAGAACATCGATATCGGCGGCCCGACCATGGTGCGCTCCGCTGCCAAGAACCACAAAGACGTGGCCATCGTGGTGAACGCCAGCGATTACGCCAGCGTGCTGGAAAACCTCAAGGCCGGTGGCCTGACCTACGCCCAGCGTTTCGACCTGATGCTCAAGGCCTTCGAACACACTGCCGCCTACGACGGCATGATCGCCAACTACATGGGCACCGTGAACCAGTCGGCTGAAACCCTCTCGACCTCCGGTCGCAGCGAGTTCCCGCGCACCTTCAACAGCCAGTTCATCAAGGCTCAGGAAATGCGCTACGGCGAGAACCCGCACCAGAGCGCGGCGTTCTACGTTGAAGCCAAGCCAGCCGAAGTCGGCATCGCGACCGCGACCCAACTGCAAGGCAAAGAGCTGTCGTACAACAACGTGGCCGACACCGACGCTGCGCTGGAATGCGTGAAGAGCTTCGTCAAACCGGCTTGCGTCATCGTCAAGCACGCCAACCCGTGCGGCGTTGCCGTGAGCCCGGATGCCGAAGGCGGTATCCGTCAGGCGTACGAACTGGCTTACGCCACCGACACCGAATCGGCCTTCGGCGGCATCATCGCGTTCAACCGCGAACTGGACGCTGAAACCGCCAAAGCCATCGTCGAGCGTCAGTTCGTCGAAGTGATCATCGCCCCATCGGTCAGCGATGAAGCCCGCGCCATCGTTGCCGCCAAGGCCAACGTTCGCCTGTTGGCCTGCGGCCAATGGTCGGCGGATCGTGCCTCGGCCTGGGACTACAAGCGCGTCAATGGCGGCTTGCTGGTACAGAGCCGCGACATCGGCATGATCAGCAGCCAAGACCTGAAGGTTGTGACCAAGCGCGCACCGACCGAGCAAGAGATCAACGACCTGATCTTCGCCTGGAAAGTCGCCAAGTACGTCAAATCCAACGCCATCGTCTACGCCAAGAACCGTCAGACCATCGGTGTCGGCGCCGGCCAGATGAGCCGCGTGAACTCTGCGCGCATCGCCGCCATCAAAGCTGAACACGCTGGCCTGCAAGTGCAGGGCGCGGTCATGGCCTCGGACGCGTTCTTCCCGTTCCGCGACGGCATCGACAACGCAGCCAAGGTTGGCATCACCGCCGTGATTCAACCKGGTGGCTCGATGYGTGACAACGAAGTGATTGCTGCCGCCGACGAAGCGGGTATCGCGATGGTGTTCACCGGCATGCGCCACTTCCGTCACTGATTATTGCCCTCTGTGGGCGAACTCCTGTGGGAGCGAGCCTGCGCGC
>NZ_JBFTLU010000119.1:0-12873 GCF_056396605.1 Pseudomonas sp. 05T35 | reverse complement strand
CGATAGCGTTCTACCGGACACATTGATTCTGGATGTACCGCCGCCATCGCGAGCAGGCTCGCTCCCACATAAGAGCACCCCTGCGGTGCTATCAAGAATTAGCGTCATCCGAGGTTTTTGAAATGAATGTTTTGATCATTGGCAGCGGCGGCCGTGAACACGCCCTGGCCTGGAAAGTCGCTCAGGATCCGCGCGTACAGAAAGTCTTCGTTGCCCCGGGCAACGCCGGCACGGCCATTGAAGCCAAGTGCGAGAACGTCGCTATCGACGTGCTGGCCCTTGAGCAGTTGGCTGACTTTGCCGAGAAAAACGTCTCCCTGACCATCGTCGGTCCGGAAGTCCCGCTGGTCGCGGGCGTCGTCGATCTGTTCCGCCAACGCGGCCTGGACTGCTTCGGCCCAACCGCTGGCGCCGCCCAGCTGGAAGGTTCCAAGGCATTCACCAAGGACTTCCTGGCTCGCCACAAGATCCCGACGGCCGACTACCAGAACTTCACCGAGATCGAGCCAGCCCTGGCTTATCTGCGTGAAAAAGGTGCGCCGATCGTGATCAAGGCCGACGGCCTGGCTGCCGGTAAAGGCGTGATCGTCGCCATGACCCTGACCGAAGCCGAAGACGCCGTACGCGACATGCTCGCCGGCAACGCTTTTGGCGACGCCGGTTCGCGCGTGGTCATCGAAGAGTTCCTCGATGGCGAAGAAGCCAGCTTCATCGTCATGGTCGACGGCAAGAACGTGCTGCCGATGGCCACCAGCCAGGACCACAAACGTGTTGGCGACGCCGACACCGGCCCGAACACGGGCGGCATGGGTGCCTACTCCCCTGCCCCGGTGGTCACCAGCGAAGTTCACCAGCGCGTCATGGACCTGGTGATCTGGCCAACCGTGCGCGGCATGGCCGAAGAAGGCAACGTCTACACCGGCTTCCTCTATGCCGGGTTGATGATCGACAAAGCCGGCAACCCGAAAGTCATCGAATTCAACTGCCGTTTCGGCGACCCCGAGACCCAACCGGTGATGCTGCGCCTGCAGTCGAGCCTGGTATTGCTGGTCGAAGCGGCGCTGGCACAGGCACTGGACAAGGTCGAAGCGCAGTGGGATCCACGTCCAAGCGTCGGCATCGTACTGGCGGCTGGCGGCTACCCGGGTGATTACGCCAAGGGCGCCGTGATCGAAGGCCTGGATGCAGCCGCTGCGCTGGAAGGCAAAGTCTTCCACGCCGGTACCGCGCTCAAGGACGGCAAGGTTGTGACTGCCGGTGGTCGGGTACTTTGCGCCACTGCCATGGGCGCAAGCGTTGATGCCGCCCAGCAGCAGGCCTACAAACTGGCCGCAAAAATCAACTGGGAAGGCTGTTTCTACCGCAAGGACATTGGCTACCGCGCCATTGCCCGTGAGCGTGGCGAAAATCAGGAATAAGCTATCCATTCGGCTAGGCAGGGGCCTATGGCCCTTGCCGTACTATTCCGGCGCCGCGCATAGTTATAATCTGGCATCAACCTATGAAGGGATTTCGCCGTGCGCTGGCTCAGGATTGCCATAGGCTTCACCGTCACTCTGCTGACCCTGCTCTGCATGCTCCCGGCCCAGGCCGCGCAAGGCAGTGGCTGGGCGGTATTGCTCGACGAACAGGCAGACCTGCAACTGAGCGATATCCGCTCGGCTCGCTACACCAACCAATTCAGCCCGATTGAACTCGACCAGATCACCGCCGCCGAACCCAGTGGCGCGTTGTGGCTGCGTTTCAAGCTCAGTCCCGGCAAACACGAACAACTGCTGCGCATCTTCGCCCCCGATTTGTTGCACCTGAACCTCTACGTTCTGAATGGCGACACGCTGGTCGAACAATTGACCAGCGGCACCGAGCAACCGCAGAGCGAGCGACCACTCCCCAGCAGCGACTTCATGTTGCCGCTGCCTCAAAGCGACAAGCCCCTCGACGTTTATCTGCGGCTGGTTTCCGAGCATGAGTTGCGGCCTTATATCACCCTGCAATCGGCAGTGATGACGGCAGCCCACCAGAACCAGACGCTGATCTACGGCCTGTTTTTTGGCTGCATCGCGATGCTGATCCTGTATAACCTCACGCGCTACGGTTATTCGCGCTCGCGAAGCAGCCTCTGGCTGGCGGCGTGCGAGGGGCTGTTGTTGCTCAGTCTGGTGCTGTTGCTGAACCTGGCAGGCCCATGGCTACCCGACTGGCATGCCGTGCAAACACCCGGCGCCTACCTGGCGCTGCTGCTGACGGCCCCTTGCGGCCTGATGTTCGCCTATCGCTTCTTTGCCCCGCTGGGCCCGCATCCATTGAACAGGTTGCTGCTGGGGGACATCCTGTTCATTGTCCTGTGCAGCCTGCTGTTGCTGTTCGTCGACACCCTGCCGCTGAACATCATCACCTATGCGCTGGTGGCCCTGGCGGGCCTGAGCATGCTCTTTGTCAGCGCCTATCACTGGCAAAAGGGTTACCGACCGGCACGCCTGTTCGTGGCCGCAATGGTGGTGTTCAACGTCGGCACGCTGATCATCCTGCCGGCGCTGCTGGGGCTGACCCTGGTTGCGCCGCAAGGCCTGATCATGACCTTGATGGCCTTCATCTGCATCAGCGGCGTGCTGATGAGCATCGCCCTTAGCGAACGCCAGCGCAGCATCACCGAAGACCGCTTCAGCATCAGCCGCGACCTGGCGGCGAGCAACGCCGAGATCAATGCCAAAGCCGAATTCCTGGCAAAAATCAGCCACGAAATCCGCACCCCGATGAATGGCGTACTGGGCATGACCGAACTGCTGTTGGGCACCCCGCTGTCGGTCAAGCAACGTGACTATGTACAAACCATCCATAGCGCCGGCAATGAACTGCTGACGTTGATCAATGAAATTCTCGACATCTCCAAGCTCGAGTCCGGGCAAATCGAACTCGACGATGTGCAGTTCGACCTCAACGCTCTGATCGAAGACTGCCTGAGCATCTTCCGCGCCAAGGCCGAACAACAGAACGTCGAGCTGATCAGCTTCATCCAGCCACAAGTCCCTCGCGTGATCAGCGGCGACCCGACGCGCCTGCGCCAGACACTGCTGAGCCTGCTGGAAAACGCCCTGAAGAAAACCGACGAAGGCGAAATCCTGATCGTCGTTGCCCTCGACGAACGCAGCCACAAACCGCGCCTGCGCATTGCCGTGCAAGACAGCGGGCAACCCATGGATGCCGAAGAACGGGAAGCCCTGCTGCATGCCGAACTGCACAGCAAGAACTTCCTGTCCGCCACCCGCCTGGGCGGTAACCTGGGGCTGGTGATCGCCCGCCAATTGATTCTGCTGATGCACGGCGAATTCGGCATCAAGAGCGGCAGCAATCAGGGCAGCACACTGTGGCTGACCTTGCCGCTTGACCCCGAACGCCTGGAACACCCGACCTCCGATCTCGATGGCCCGCTGCAAGGTGCACGGGTGCTGGTGGTGGACGACAATGACACCTGCCGCAAAGTCCTGGTGCAGCAATGCAGCGCCTGGGGGCTGAACGTCAGCGCCGTACCTTCCGGCAAGGAAGCCCTCGCCCTGCTGCGCACCAAGGCGCACCTGCGTGACTACTTCGACGTGGTCCTGCTCGACCAGAACATGCCCGGCATGACCGGCATGCAACTGGCGGCGAAGATCAAGGAAGACCCGAGCCTGAATCACGACATTCTGCTGATCATGCTCACCGGCATCAGCAACGCGCCGAGCAAGGTCATTGCGCGCAATGCCGGAATCAAACGCATCCTCGCCAAACCCGTGGCCGGCTACACCCTCAAGACCACGCTGGCAGACGAACTGAGCCAACGCAGCAAAGGCCTGGCCGTCTCGCAGCAACTGCCGACCGGCGCGCCTGCGGTGGTCAAGGTGCCGAGCGATTTCCGCATTCTGGTGGCCGAAGACAACAGCATTTCAACCAAAGTGATTCGTGGCATGCTCGGCAAGCTCAACCTTCAGCCGGACACCGCCTGCAATGGTGAAGAAGCCTTGAAGGCGATGAAGGCCCAGCGCTACGACCTGGTGTTGATGGACTGCGAAATGCCGATCCTCGATGGTTTCTCCGCCACCCAGCAATTGCGTGCCTGGGAGGTCGGCAACCAGCGAACCCGCACACCGGTCGTAGCACTTACCGCACACATCCTCGCCGAACACAAAGAACGCGCACGCCAGGCCGGCATGGATGGCCATATGGCCAAGCCCGTCGAGCTTTCACAACTGCGCGAACTGATCGAGCATTGGGTCGCACAGCGCGATCAGCAGAATCAGGCAACGGCTCAAACGTCCTGAGCCGACAGACCCCGCTGCGCCTCGCAAGGAACAACGTCGACTGGCCTGGAATGTCGCCCTCGCGACCCTGGTTTCCAGCGTGCTGTTGTATTTGTTCGGGCGAGTGATTTTCAGCGTGTTCGGCATCACCGTAGACGCGTTCCGCATTGGCGCCGGCAGTGTGCTGTTCATTTCGGCATTGGGCATGGCGCAGGGCAAGTCAGCGGTCCAGACCGACAACGTGCAGCAAGACGTGACCATCGTCCCGCTGACCATTCCGCTCACCGTCGGCCCCGGCACCATCGGCGCCTTGCTGGTGATGGGCGTCAGCCAACCGCACTGGGACGACAAACTCACCGCCATCCTCAGTATTGCCATGGCCAGCCTGACCGTCGGCGTGGTGCTGTACCTGTCCAACCGCATCGAGCGGATTCTCGGTGACCAGGGTTTGCAGATTGTCAGCCGGTTGATGGGGTTGTTTGTGTGTGCACTGGCGGCGCAGATCATTTTTACCGGGGTCAAAGGGTATCTGGTGCCTTGACCCTGGAGAACCTCACCGGGTACCAATGCGCCCGGTGAAGTCCCTCCTCAGCGCTCCTTCAACTCGACACTCAGGGCCGACAGAAGGTCCTTGAGCAGCGCAATCCCTGTAACACCCCGTTTGTCGACCAATACGTTGAGCAGTCTGGAGATCGCGAACGATCGATAGCCGTTGATCGCCAGGAACACCTCGCCGCGCAGTGTGGCATCCGCCGAATGCACGTCTCTAAAAATCAAACTGTGCCCGGTGTCCGGATCGATGATTATCAGGTGCTCCTGGACAATGCTCAGCAACAGTTTTTCTGGCGTTTCCAGCGCCCAGATCAATTTGCCCGGAATCGGTGGTGCGCTCCCCAACGAGTGTCGGCAATCGACAATGACCGATTCCAGTCTCAGCCATGCGGCCGCAGACAACTGATAGGTCATCGCACCCTGCCCCATGCGCAGGATCAAGGTGCTGACATCGTCGGGAATCATCGAGACAAGATCCCCGAGTTTCATCTGGCCTTCGATTACCATGACTTCGGCCGTTCGCTGGACGAAATTGAGTGGGCCAATAGGTCCCTTGCGCGGATAGGCGCGTAAAAAACCATCATTGTCGTCATGCAACAACACGTTGGTTTGCTTTTGTGTACCCAGCAGGGTGAAGGATTCGGGGGCGGAGACCTTCGCGATCCGGATCAAACGTTCGCTTGCAACCACATACCACTGCAGGCTTTCCGGTTCGAAGACCTGAAGAAAGTCACTATGATCATGACTGCCCACCAAAGCCTTGAGGTTCTGAAGCAAGGCGCCTGCGTGCCCCAATACCCACTGGCTTTCGACACCGGTGATCCGTACAGGCGCCTGATCGTGCAACTCCATCACCACACCTTCAGTGGTCGTCGCCCACAGCCCGGCGCCCTGCACCGCCAGATCGGCGAATCGCCAAGGGGCCCAATCACGCACAGGAGCCGGCAGCGCATCGACCTGCAATAGCTGCGTCCCCTGCTCAAATGCCGCACTCAATCGATCGGGATCGATAAAGGCCTGGCGATAGAGCTCGCCACTTGAAACGTCAAACAGCCAGGCGCCCTGCCTGTCCGGTGTCTTGCTGAGCAAGCGCACTTCTTTCCCATGGCCCAGGTCCGACAGCAGCACACGGTCATCCACGTACCAGGCGCACAATCGGGCATCGCCTGTGAAATTGGTCAAACCCAGCAAGGCAAAACTGTCGACCCGGTGCTGCGCTGCCACCGCTGCCAATGCTGACCACCAATGCTGCCGGTCCTTGAACCAGAGATCCGTCAGACCACCGAGCTGCACATTCCCCTCGGTCGTTACATTGAAAAACAGCTTCCCGTCAGTCAATGCCAGGTAACGGCCTTGAACGGCAACGACATTAGTCACACCATCAATATCGAGCCATTTGGCAGACAACTGGGCACCGGCCGCGCCAATGGACCGCTGCAATCGACAAAGACGTTTTTGGCTGTTGTCATAAACGACGAAAACATCGCCCTCACTGCCCTGCGGTGCGATCAGCGTCAGTTCACTCATTTGCTTGATGGAGTCTGGCCAGCCTCGCCCATGATGCCTGCGTGGGACCGGGCGGATAATCAAGCGATCACTGCTGCGCACCCAGGCCATGTCCCGCCACTTCGAGTCGAGTTTCCAGCAAATCGAGACCAGAGCGGCCGGTAGCCAGTCCACGGTAGCAATCGAACCGTTGCTCGTGCCTTCAGCGCCCATGGAGTAATCGCCAAGTATGCTGTTCCAGTCAGCCAGCGTACTGCTGCTCACACCCAGAACCGCCTCCAGATCCGGTTCCAACCCTCGGGTAACCGAACTGAGGAATACCCCTCCATCATGAATCAGATAGGCCAGCTCATCGCTCGTCCCGTCACCGCGGGATAGCCTCTGTACAACGTGTATGACCCCATCCGACAACGCCTCACAGCGGTCGATGACGCTGCTTTGGGTGTTTTGAACAAGCAGACGATAACAATGGCGGATCCAGCCGGTATTCGCATCGACTTGCCAGATCACGTTGCATTGCGGGTGATAGAAATACGCATACCCATCGGCCACTGCCCCCAATTGGGCTTGATCGGCCAGCAACACGTAAGGATCGCGGATGTACAGGAACCGGTCTTCAACCGCATCGTAATAGGCTGTGGTGTACCTCGGCTCATTCGGCTTTTCGAACGGAATGACAAACCTGTGCACCGGCGTATGCGGTAGAACCAGGCGATGAGCTTGCGCCAGGCTCTTAAAGTGATCCCGCAACACCTGTTCGCTGATGCCCGGAGGTGCATCCTGTTCGATGAGCAATAATTGCGCTGTGCCGCGATCGACTCGATAGAGTTCATTGTTTGCAAGCTTGAGCAGAATGCTGTGCCCCCCCTTGCCAATGAAGGCCACCGTGGTGGTGCCGACCACCAGCGCCCCGGCGACCGTCATCCGGACATCGCTCGGGCTTGCCCAGGTCGCCAGTAACAACCAGTTCATGCTCTTGAAGCCTGGAGCCTCGAGCTCTACCTTCACCCCCGGGCTGAGTCCCAGCGAACAAGGCGAACCCTCCCCCTCGATCCTGTAGGTGATTATGTGGTGCCAGGCCTTCGGCAACGCGGGCACCACCAGCGAGCGCTCAACGGCGTCGAGCCGAACATTGATCTGCGTTGGCCGGTAGACGGGAAGCAGTCGATTGACGATGTATTCCGAGGGAAACGAGTAGAACGTAAATCGAAACCGCCAGTTGCCTTCACGATCCTTTTTCTCCAGGCGACGTGCCGTGTCGAAACCGGTGTCATGACGCGTCGTGGAAAAGGGCAACGCCTTGTACTCATAGCCATAAAAAGTATGCGGCGTGCAGGGCAACACGATTGTCTGACTGGCCGTCGGGACAAAGCTGGCAGTTCCTGACAGCCCCAGTTCCTGACGAATATTGGTTGCCCGGCTATCATCCGGATCAAAATCCGGCACCCCGAAATGATCACGGAGCGGGAACAGCATCGGGCTGTCGAACAGCAGACACGCAGCGCGCAAATCAACGGTCTTGAATACCATCACCGGCTCAGGCATCCAGACTCCATGATCTGTATCCAGGTGATAACCGCTTTCACGATGAGCCTGTTCAAGCTCATTAAAAAACCGACCGACTTGTTTTGCCTCTTCAGCAATAGTGGCAAACCCTTGGGCGAGCGCAGCAACACCAATCGCCAACCCACCCAGCAGGACGCCACCGCCACCCAATACCGCGGCGGCACTACCGGCACCGAGCAAGCCTGCGCCAATCCCGGCTCCCGTCACCAGCAAGCTGGCAGAGTCAAACGCCAACTGAGTGCCGAACCGGGCCTTCTCTACATCATCTTGCGCATTGACCAACTGGTAGACGTCAAAACCCACGTTAGCCAGCCCCAGCACTGCTCCCACCCCTTCGTTAGCCACATGGCCCAGGGCTTCACTCACCAACGGCGCACTGGTACGGGCAATGACCTTTTCTTCTGCCAAGGCCTGTCGTACCAATGCGATGAGCCCGACCACATCAACCACGTTGCCATGAACCAATTGCGCGTAATTGACATAGGCATGCAGACGCACAGCCATCGTCAGCGGTCGTGCTGCCCCCTCCTGTGCCAGTAGCGCGTTCATCAAGGCCTGAATGGTGAAGCCGGCATTCAGGGTGTGAACGCTACCAGCTGCTGTTGGATCGAGCTCATTGATCGGCTTTTGCGGCTTGGTGGCCAAGGTCGCGAATGTCTCGGACAGGTAGTTTTTGATACGCAGGAATCGCGGGTCATCGGTGGTCACACGAACCAGACGTTCAGGGTCTGCAAGGTTGATCAGACTTAACTGATAATCACCCGACGGGGTTATTTCCAGGGTTTCAAACAACGGCACCCACTCTGGTGCCAACTGATTCTTTTCTTGAAGCCGGGCAGTCGCCTGCCCGATCTGCTGGCCCCACCAATGGCCGTCCAGCGCAAGCAGACTGCTGCCCAACCTGGGGTTGTTCACCAGCGATTGCCCGCGGGCACTGGCAAGACGCTGCCTGCCAGGACGCAAAGGCTCTCCGGGCAAAGCACCAGGCTGCATTAGATTCGCGACCTGTCCCGAGGATGACAAGGACAGCTCAGAGACTCGCCCCCCATCCACCTCAATCAGATCGAAGGTCGGACGCTCCGCGTCGCCATAAGCGGCGTAATGCTCGGCCATTTTGTGGTGCAGGAAGAACCGCTTCAGCGCCAGCCCGAATACCTGTGGGTCTTCAAACTCGAACACGCCAAAATTCGGATCGTAGAAGTGATAGCCGCTGCGCTCACCCTCGATGGTTTTAGYCACCAACATCGCGTGATTATCCGAGTTGAGCATCAGCGTGCTGGTGATGGTTCTTTCTTTGAGGATGGCGACGACCTCATTCAGGTCAGAGCGCTTCAATGTGCTGCCAATGTCATTGATGTCCGCTCCCCGCAACTCCTCCAGCGCTTGCAGGAATACCCTTGAATCGCGCTCCTGGGGCTCAAGAACACCGAGATAAAAACGCTCACGGAGTGTGTCCACCGCAGCCGTATCTTGCGCAATCGAGGCAGCCATCACCAACACCAGTGGATAACAGCGCCCCGCGACCCTGTCGCCCGGCCCCTGGAGCAGCAAATCCTGCGGCGCAAGCCTGGGAGTGGCATGACCGAAACTGTCCACGACAATGTCCATTTGCTCGAAGATCCGGTCACGGTACTCAAGCTTCGCAAGGTGCTCGATCCTGGCCGCCGCCTGCCCCCATTGACGCAAGGTCAATGGCTTCGCCAGTGCGTCTTTCTTGAGTGCCAGGGCATTTTCGGTAAGCGCTGGCGGCGATTCGAAAGAGCTGGCCAGACCCGCGACGAACGTCGGTGCCTGATGTTTGTAAAGCTCGCGCTCGATCGCTGCGTAGCGACTCGACACACCCAGTTCGGAAGCACTATTGACCAGGTTTTCAAGGTTGCTGGAGAGCGCGTCGAAACCTGGTTTATCCAATGTTGTTGCGCCCAGTAGCGCTCCGAGCAATAGACGTTGCAGCGGGCTCAATTGCGCTACGTGAAACGTCCCGTCGGCGATCCGGCCCAATACTTGATCAAGCGACAGGTTTCGAGTCGACGGTCCGGAGAACGACTCGGGGGGCAAGGATTCAGCGGGCTGAGCGATGATTGACTGACGATCATCAAAGCTCAGTGGCAGAGTCTTCTCGAAGTTCACAGGCCCAGTGAGGGACTGACCCATTGCGGCCAGGAATGGCTCACCGAGGTCATCGGCCAGACGTTGTAAAATATCGGTCGACACTACATGGCGTCCCTCGATCACCGGCCAGCCTTCGTCGAAATCGATGGTCTGGCCTTTGAGCAGTTGCGCCATATCGCCGCTGTAACGAGCCTTCAATTTGCCGTCACGCCACCTCGCCTGCTCCGACTTGAGCCAGTCATCGATGTCTGAAGCATTCTCTTGCCAAGAGTGATCATTCTCCTCTTCGGTCTGAGCGTTGAACCCTTGCGTAAGCGTCGCCAACTCACGCCAGGCTTCAGCGCCCCTGGGCGTGAAATGCGCCCTCTCATAGGCGGTCATGCCATCACGCATCGCAGCAGGCCCGGTCATATAGATCGAAGCCCCTGCGCCCGGGCGAATACCATCACTGAAGTAGTCGGCTATTGCACTGGCAAGTGATACTGCGCGAAAGGCATCTTCAACCGGTAACTCGTCGAACCGCCCAATCTTCTGTTCCACCACTTCGTTGGCAATTTCACTGATGTTCAAGTGGTCATGCAGTGCGATTCCTTTTTTCGAGGCCTCAAGTACAACCGCATCGAAAACGTCATAGTTGAATCTGAAACGCTGCATGATTGACGTGAGCATCGCCGAGCCCGGATGCGCCAGCAGGAAGGCATTAGCCAGGGTGCCTTGTACGCGAGCAGCGCGCAGGCCGTCAGGGTGAACACCACGATCAGTGGGCACCATGAACACATCCGTCAGCGAAGGCTTGCTTCTGGCGAAACCGTCCAACGCCTCCCGGTGCTCTTCGGGGATACGTTCAAAGTAGCTCTGATACTTCGAACGTTGCGCCTGGCGGCCCGGCATCCACTGAGGGTTATGATCGAGGATCAACTGCAAAGCGCCGTGACGCGCATCCGCGCCAAGCGTGTCTGTTTCTATTCCGCCCAGCTTTTTTTCCAGCGGTGGCAAAAAATCGACATCGGCGTACACGCCACCTTCACTGCTCAATGCTTGAAAGCGAACGATATCGGATGCCGCCGCAAGATTTCCACGGAACGCAATCTCACGCTCATAAATGTCCATCAACGGCAGTGCGGAAGTCGCATTGTTGATATCACGCAACACCAGTTGACCGTCAGCGAGGCCGGTAATGCTGCGAAGGTTCTTGTCCCTCAATACTTCAAGGGCAACTTTGTCCTGACCATACCCACGCACCAGAAGATCTATTCGTGCATCGTCTGCGCTCAGCCCGTTTTGTTTTGCCTGATTGATATGCGCGAACATCTGGCTCTTTAATGCCAATGCCCGCGCCTCATACAGGTCCGCGAGTTGATCGCCGGTGATCAACCCGTCACCACCCGAAATCATACCGTCAGCTTTCGCCGCTTCGACGATCAGCCGATTAGTCTCGTGAGCCAGAAGAGCATCGCTGTCGTACCAGATCTTCAGCGTATGACCCTGATTGGCCATCACCTGTTTCCAGATGTTGATGTAATCATGCTGAATGTCGCCGAGGCCGCCACCCAGCCAGACGAAATGAAGGTTTTTGGGCACGTCGTTGGCGACACCCCGCAACTGATCGATACCAAAGGACAGACGAGTCTCAAAACCATCAAGTCTCTTGCAGATCTCGGTCAGACCAAGAGCCTGATCTGGCGGTGGATTTGTGACAGGCCCCAACTTTGCATCGCGTCGCGGGCGACTCGTTATCTCTGCGAAAGCCCGGACAGATTGCCTGAGTAAATTCAGAGGCTCGCGCAATCCTGGCGAATCCAGTAAACCAATACAGCCAACGTAATATCGGAACACTGCGTCATACTCATCCGTCCCCTTGAAGGCTTTTAACGCCTGCTCAAGATCAACACGTTTAAAAAGATCAACGAATTCAACATAAGTATCCGCGCGCGAGACTTCAGACTCACTCATAAACAATACTTCCATTTATTGCATTTCAAGATGAACACTGAACACCGGCCCGATGAAAGACACGAGAGCCCCTCAATATCGATCCAGTCTCGGTGCCCCGGGCTTATAGATTTTCAGCCGGTTGATGGGGTTGTTTGTGTATGCGCTGGCGGCGCAGATCATTTTTACCGGGGGCAAAGACTATTGGGCGCCGTAGCTCCCAGCGAAGTTGTCGCAACAAAAAACAAGGCCTTATCGTTAAAACACAAGGCCTTGTCATTTTTTGATCAACCCCAGTGACTCAGTACTTCAGTTTCTGCACGAAAAGCTTGCCTGAGTAAGCGTCAATCTTCTCGTGAACCCGTGCACGATAGTTTTCAAATACCTCCCGATTGAAAGCAAAAACACCGCCATCCGGGATAATGAGCACTTCTTTGTCGAATTCACTCCAGTAAAAGAAGTCATCTTCAAACACCGTGGTGCTATAGCGCAAACCGTAAAGACAGACAACGACGTCACCGGAATCAAGGCGCTCGCAGGGTGCACACTTAAGAATGCCCGAACCACCCTGTGCGATGTTGCCGCGAAAGAAATTCCAGGCAAACTCATCCAGCTTCAAGGCCCTGTAGGTGTCCTCAATTAACCGACCTAAACGCTCTGACCCCAAGTGGCCGATTATCGTATGGCTGATGCTCAACAGTTGATTGACATTCGACACCCTCAACGGCTCAGAGGGGACGATTGCCCTCAGTGTGAAACCCGCCTTTAACAATCTACCCTGATAATAATCAAACCAGGTTTTCTTCGACACTTGCCCCGGGTATTTATCATTTGCCGCGAGTTCCGCATACAGCAAACAGTCCTGTATGTCCTGTTGATCCTGCGGGCATACTTCGGACACAAAGGACACTAAGCAGCCACCCACTACGAC
>NZ_JBFTLU010000118.1:0-10833 GCF_056396605.1 Pseudomonas sp. 05T35 | reverse complement strand
GCGAAGTATTGGTCAAGTTACTCGAGGGTTACGGGGTCGAGCAGGTGTTCGGCATTCCCGGCGTGCATACCGTTGAGCTGTATCGCGGGCTGGCCCGTTCGAGCATCAACCACGTTACTCCGCGACACGAGCAGGGTGCCGGCTTCATGGCCRACGGTTATGCCCGCACCAGCGGCAAACCGGGTGTGTGCTTCATCATCACCGGCCCCGGCATGACCAACATCACCACGGCGATGGGCCAGGCCTACGCCGATTCGATCCCGATGCTGGTGATCTCCAGCGTGCAATCGCGCAACCAGTTGGGCGGTGGACGCGGCAAGCTGCACGAGCTGCCGAACCAGGGCGCACTGGTGGCTGGCGTTGCGGCGTTCTCCCACACGCTGATGTCCGCTGCTGAATTGCCGGGCGTGCTGGCCCGTGCCTTCGCCTTGTTCCAGGCCGGTCGTCCGCGTCCGGTGCACATTGAAATTCCGCTCGACGTGCTGGTCGAAGACGCCGATGCCTTGCTCACCAGCCAACCGGTGAACATCACTCGCGCCGGCGCAGCACCGTCGGCCGTGGCGCAAATGAGCGAACTGCTGGCCAACGCCAAACGCCCATTGATCCTCGCCGGTGGCGGTTCGATCGATGCAGCGGCCGAGCTGACCCGACTCGCTGAATTGCTTGATGCACCGGTGGCGCTGACCATCAATGCCAAAGGCATGCTGCCGTCGGCTCACCCGTTGCTGATCGGTTCGACCCAAACGCTGGTGGCCACCCGCGCCCTGGTGGCTGACGCCGATGTGGTCCTGGCCATCGGCACTGAACTGGCCGAGACCGACTACGACGTGACCTTTGCCGGTGGCTTTGAAATTCCTGGCACTTTGTTGCGGGTCGACATCGACCCGGACCAGACCGTGCGCAATTACCCGCCGAAGGTGGCGCTGGTCTCCGATGCGCAAAGCGCGGCCCAGGCCTTGCTCGACGGCGTGGCCAAACATTCGCTGGCCGAGCGTTGCAGCGACTGGGGCCAGGCTCGCGCCGCCAGCTTGCGTGCCGAACTTGAAACCATCTGGGATGCACCAACCCGCGCGCAGACGCTGTTCCTGCAGACCGTGCAGGATGAGTTGCCGGAAGCGGTATTTGTCGGCGACTCGACCCAACCGGTGTACACCGGCAACCTGACGTTCAACCCGGAGCGCCCGCGTCGCTGGTTCAACTCGTCGACCGGTTACGGCACCCTCGGCTATGCCTTGCCGGCGGCCATTGGCGCGTGGCTCGGCGGTGGTCAGGAACGCAACAGTCGTCCACCGGTGGTGTGCCTGATCGGCGACGGCGGCCTGCAATTCACCTTGCCGGAACTGGCCAGCGCGGTGGAAGCACGCACCCCGGTCATCGTCCTGCTGTGGAATAACCAGGGCTACGAAGAGATCAAGAAATACATGGTCAACCGCGACATCGAACCGGTTGGCGTGGACATCTACACCCCGGATTTCATCGCCGTGGCCAAAGGCCTGGGTTGTGCGGCACACGCCGTCAGCGGCGTTGAAGAACTGCGCGCGGCACTGCGTGCAGCCACTGATCGCCAGGGCCCGACCCTGATCGAAATCGATCAGACCCAGTGGATGAAGGCGGTGTCGGCATGAGCTTTCCAATCATCCAGGACGGTTTGTATATCGATGGCCAATGGTCGGCTGGCGACGAGCATTTGCGGGTCATCAATCCGGCGACCGAAGCGCTGTTGACCACCGTCAAGGGTGGCGATCAGCGCGCGGTTGATCAAGCGGTCACAGCGGCCAGTGCGGCGTTTGTGCAGTGGTCGAAAACCACCGGTGCCGAACGCGGCGCGGTGCTGCGCAAGATCGCCGATGGAGTGCAGGCACGCCGTGAACGCTTGATGCACTTGCAGTCGAGCAACAACGGCAAGCCACAGTTCGAAGCGGGCATCGACGTCGATGACGTGATCGCCACGTTCGAGTATTACGCGGGTCTCGCTGAAGCGCTGGACGCCGGCCAGGACCGCGTTGTGGAACTGCCGAGCGAAGACTTCGCCGCCCGCGTGCGCCGTGAAGCGTGCGGTGTGGTCGGATTGATCGTGCCGTGGAACTTCCCGATGGTCACCACTGCCTGGAAGCTCGCACCAGCCTTGGCAGCGGGCTGCTGCGTGGTGCTCAAGCCTTCGGAAGTCACGCCGCTGCCGGAGCTGGAACTGGMGGCGATCATCGCCGAGAGCGGCTTGCCCAACGGTGTGTTCAACCTGGTCTGCGGTACGGGGCTGGCGGTCGGTGCACCGCTGTCGGCCGATCCGCGGGTGGCGAAAATTTCCTTCACCGGCAGCAACGCGGTGGGCGTTCAGGTCATGCAGCGTGCGGCGGAAACCGTTAAGGGCGTGAGCCTGGAGTTGGGTGGCAAATCCTCGCTGCTGGTGCTGGCGGATGCTGATCTCGACCTGGCCGTGGAGCTGGCCAGTGGCGGTGGTTTCTTCAATGCCGGGCAGATGTGTTCGGCCACCAGCCGAGTGTTGGTCGCCGATGAACTGGCGGATGAATTCCTGCTGCGCCTGACGGCGCGGGCCAATGCGATTCGCGTGGCCGACCCGTTTGATCCCGAGGTTGAAATGGGCGCGTTGGTCAATCAGGCGCAATACCAGCGCGTGCTGGGCCACATTGATCGCGGCTTGAGCGTGGGYGCGCGGCTGGTCTGTGGCGGTGACCGGCCTGCCGATCTGCCACACGGCTATTTTTTGCGGCCGACCATTTTCACCGAAGTGCCCCTCGACAGTGCGTTGTGGTGCGAAGAGATTTTTGGCCCGGTGCTCTGTGTCCGCAGTTTTGCCACGGAGCAAGAGGCGATCGAGCTGGCCAACGACAGCCAGTTCGGTCTGGTGGCCAGCGTGGTCAGCGGTGACCCGCTGACCGCCGAACGGGTCGCCAACGCCTTGCAGGCCGGGTTGGTATGGATCAACGCGCCGCAGGTGATCTTCCCGCAGACGGCCTGGGGCGGCTACAAGCAGAGCAGCATCGGCCGCGAGTTGGGGCCGTGGGGCTTGCAGGCGTTTCAAGAAATAAAGCATGTGATTCGCGCCGTCTGACAGCACGAAAACGGCCCACGCATGCCTCGTAACGAGGCATGCGCCAGGGACATGGCACCAATGATTTTTTTTCGATTGTTGCGCGTTTTGCGTGACCTCAGGATGAACCCGCAGACCTCGCTACAGCCCTTGTAACACGGGGCTGGCAGCGGATCGAAGAGCGCGGGCGCAAGGGATGCTCCTAACTCATACCTACAACAATAAAGGGAGTCCTTCATGGGCGATCATGATCTGAACAGAAGACAATTCATCAAGACCGTCGGTGTTGCATCGGTTGCGGCGGCGRCCATGAGCATGCCGTTCATCCGCGCCAACGCCAGTGACACACGTTTTCAGGGCAAGACCCTGCGGCTGTTGACCTGGTCCGATGACACCGGGCTTGCGGCGCTGCGCAATATCGCCGCGACCTTTGAAGCCAAGACCGGCGCCAAGGTCATTGCGGACCGTACCGGCAGTACTTCGGAAATGGTCGCCAAACTGAAGGCCGGTGGTGATCGCCCGCAATACGACGTCATCACCCTGGCTGGCGTCGGCGCTGAAGGTCTGGCCGCTGCCGGGTTGCTGGAAAAGCCGGACCTGAACCGCATTCCCAACCTGATCGACATACCGGAGAAATACCGCACCGGGGCCAACGGTCACGGCATCGGTTATCTGCTCTGGTGCAACAGCCTCGTCTACAGCAGCCGCACTCAGAAAGAAGCCCCGGATAGCTATGCGGCCCTGTGGGACGCGGACCTGGCGCCGAACATCTTCCTGCCGCCGCCGAACTGGACCGAGGCCATGGACCTGATCATCATCGCCGCCAAACTGGCCGGTGGTGACGAACACAACATCGAGCCCGGCTTCAAGAAACTCGCCGAGCTCAAGAGCCGCGTGGTGACTTTGGGGGAAAACCCGAACCAGATCGCCGAACTGTTCCGCACCGGCTCCCTGGACATGGGTGGGCTGTACGCTCCAGCGTTCTTCCCGAAACAGATCCGCGATCCGAACTACGGTCTGAGCGCAACCTTTGGCATGAAGGAAGGTTTCTACACTGACCTGATGCAGTCGGTCATGCCGAAGAACCGTCCGGGCGATACCGACCTGGCCTATGCCTTCATCAACCACTCACTCGATCCGCTGGTGCAGGGCAAGATGGCCGAAGACATCTACAACGGTCCGGTCAACGCCAAGGCAATCATCTCTGCCGAAGCGCGCAAGAGCCCGTACATCCTGACGCCAGAGCAGATTGCCGAGAAGGCGATCATGCACGACAACGCCTTCCTGGCGACTGTGCATGACCAATGGATTCGTCGCTACACGGAAATCTTCTCTTCCTGATCGAGTGCCGAACACAGGCCCTTCAATCACCGAAGATCCCCTGTGGGAGCGAGCCTGCTCGCGATAGCGATCTGTCAGTTACATCAATGTCGACAGGCAGGCTGCAATCGCGAGCAGGCTCGCTCCCACATGGGGTCAATAGGTCTTGGAAATCCTGTGTTCACTCAGCTGCTTTCCATTGACGAGACCATTGCTATGGAACACCAACCTCTGACCCAAACGGTCAGCCCCGTTGCCGTACGCCCGAGCTTCGGCGTTTCGCCGACGACGCGCGCCTGGTTATTTCTTTCGCCATCGATGCTGTTTCTCGGTGTGCTGATTGCTGCCAGCCTGCTGGTGTTGCGCATGAGCGTGGGCACCAAGGGCGCGGAATGGAGCGGTTTCAGCCTGGCCAGTTATGCCCAGCTGCTGGAACCCTATTACCTCAAATCCCTGCTGCTGACCTTGCGTCTGGCATTGATCAGCGCGGTGATTGCCGTACTGCTGGCAATCCCGGTGGCGTACACCATGTCGCGCCTGACTTCTCCGTTGCTACGTCGAGTGTTTCTGGCCGCCGTGCTGTTGCCGTTGCTGGTCAACCTGTTGCTGCAAAGCTACGGCTGGCTGGTGATCCTGGGGCCTGGCGGGATGCTCAATCAGGCGCTGATGGGCCTGGGCCTGATCAAGCGTCCGATCATGCTGCTCTACAACCAGAACGGCGTATTGATGGGCCTGGTCCAAACCGCTTTCCCGTTGGCCGTGTTGCCGATTGCCAGCGCCATGCGCGGCGTTGCCCGCACTTACGAGGAGGCCGCAGCGACCTTGGGTGCGAGCCGCCTGAAGGTGTTTTTCCAGGTGGTGCTGCCGATGAGCATGCCGGGAATCATCACCGGCGCGACCCTGGTTTTTGCCTATAACGCCAGCAGCTTTGTGGTGCCCTTGCTGCTCGGTGGTCGGCGCGTGCCGATGCTCGCGGTGATGGTGCATGACCAGATCGCCCCGCTGATGAACTGGCCAGCCGCTTCCGCGGCGGGTGTGGTGCTGATCGTCACCACGCTGGCCATCATGACCTTGTCCGAATACATCACTGGCCGTCGTCGGCGCATGCTGGAGGCTTCGCAATGAGCACGTTGAGCAAGAAGCGCCTGTCGCTGTTACCGGGCGATACCGGTAAATTTGCCGGGATCCTTTCAGGCGTCATCCTGTTTCTGGCGGTGTTGCCGATCCTGACCATGATTGTCATGTCGTTCAGTGGTTCTTCGAACCTCGACTTCCCACCCAGCAGTTACAGCCTGCAATGGTACAAGGCCGCCTGGCACACCTTTGCGTCCCCGGACGCCAGCGATGTGCTGAGCCTGGGCAAAGCCATGACCACCAGCCTGATGGTGTCGTTCATGGCCATGATCTTCGCGACCCTCGTTGCGGTGCCGGCGGCTTATGCGCTGACCCGCCTGGAGTTTCGTGGCAAAGCCGTGGCACTGCAGTTGATGTCACTGCCATTGGTGTTTCCGATGGTGGTACTGGGCCTGGCGTTGCTGCTGGTGTTCGACAGCCTGCCGTTCCAGATGACGGTGTCGCGACTGGTGATTGCCCACGTGATCCTGGCCTTGCCGTTCGTGGTGAAAAACTGCACGGCGGCGATGCTGTCCATCGGCAGCGAAGTCGAAGAGGCCGCACAAATGCTCGGCGCTTCGCCGATGCGGGCGATTGTCGATGTGGTCGTGCCGTTGATGAAGTCGGGGATCCTCGCCGGGATGCTGCTGGCGTTCATTGTCTCGTTCAACGAGTTCACCGTGACGTACTTCCTGTACACCATCGATGTCATGACGGTGCCTATCTGGATGTTCAGCCGCACCGTGTCGTCGCTGGACCCAACCGTATTCTCGTTTGCCGTGCTGATCGTGCTGATCGACTTCGTCCTCATTTGGGCGTTGGAGAAGCTGGTCGGTGAAGGTGGCGTTTCCTTTTGATTTGAGGTGAGCAACATGACTGGTTTGATTCTGGAAAACGTCGAGAAGCGTTACGGCACGGCGTGTGCGGTCAAGGACGTCAACCTGCACCTGCCTGAAGGCAAACTGGTGTGTTTTCTTGGCCCTTCGGGCTGTGGCAAAACCACCTTGCTGCGAATGATCGCCGGCCTGGAAACCCTTTCCGACGGCGAGATTCGTCTGGACGGTGAAGACATCGGCAACACGCCGGCGCACCTGCGTAACTTCGGCATGGTGTTTCAGTCGCTGGCGCTGTTCCCGCACATGACGGTCGGCGAGAACATCGCCTATCCGCTGAAACTGCGTGGCGTGAGCAAGGCCGATCAGCAGGCGCGGGTGGTGGAGTTGCTGGAACTGATTCAGCTGCAAGAAATGATTGATCGCCCGGTTGCGAAACTCTCCGGTGGTCAGCGTCAGCGCGTGGCGATTGCCCGGGCGATTGCCTCACACCCGAAAATCCTCCTGCTCGACGAACCGCTGTCGGCCCTCGATGCCAAGCTGCGCGAATCGATGCAAGTGGAGATTCGCCAGCTACAGCAACGCCTGAACATCACCACCATCATGGTCACCCACGACCAGCGCGAAGCCATGACCATGGCCGATATCGTGGTGGTGCTGGGGCAGAATCGGGTGCAGCAGGTCGGCACGCCGATCGAGATCTACCGGCATCCGGCCAACGAGTTCGTCGCTGACTTTATCGGCTCGGGGAACATTTTCCCAGCCACCGCATTGGGTGACGGCAAAGTCGGTTTGCCCGGTGGCGATGCGCTTCAGGTGCCGATTTGCAGCAGCATCGTGGTCGGCGAAAAGGTCAAGATGCTGGTGCGTCCGGAAGACCTCCAGCTGTCGCACCCTCAGGCAACCGCAGGCAATCGCTTGCTGGGCAGGGTGACGTTCGTGCGCGATATCGGCGCGACCATCGAAACCACGGTCGAGTGTTCCGGGGTGACGCTGACAGCCTTGAGCACGCCGTGCCAGGGCATCGGCCTGAGCATCGGCAATCCGGTGTCGGTGACCATTCCGCCCGAAGCCTGCCGCGTACTCGCCGCCTGACTTACTGGCCCTATCGCGAGCAGGCTCGCTCCCACACTGGATCGTATGTGTACACAAGATTTGTGAACACTTCAGATTAAATGTGGGAGCGAGCCTGCTCGCGATGAGGCCGGCACAGCCTGCCGAAAAGTCAGATCAAACAGACATCCGCAACCGTGCCAGATCCCGCAACGGCGGCGCGCCAAACAGCCGGCTGTACTCGCGGCTGAACTGCGAGGGGCTTTCATAGCCCACGCGGTAACCTGCCGCCGAGGCATCGATGCCCTCGGCGAGCATCAAGCGCCGCGCCTCTTGCAGGCGAAGTTGCTTCTGATACTGCAGTGGACTCATCGCCGTCATCGCCTTGAAGCGATGGTGCAGGGTCGACACGCTCAGGTTCACTTCCCTGGCCAACTCATCAATGCGCAACGGCTGCTCATAGTTGCCGTTGAGCCATTTGATTGCCTGGCCGATGCGATGGCTCTGGCTGTTGGCAACGGCGATCTCATACAGCCGGTGCCCCTGCTGGCTGCGCAACAAGCGATAGAGAATCTCCCGACGAATCAGCGGCGCGAGCATGGCGATGTCTTTCGGGGTGTCGAGCAAGCGCGCCAGGCGCAGCACGGCATCGAGCATCGGCTGATCCAGTTGTTCGACATACAGGCCGCGCCCGGCAGGGCGGGTGGGCACGCCAATGGGCCCGGCGTCGGCAATCAATGCGGTGATTTCCGCCGGGTCGATATCCAGGCGCAAGGCGAGGATCGGCTTATCTGGCGAGACATCGACCACTCGTCCGCTGAGCGGCATCGAGACCGAGACCACCAGATAGTTGAGCGGGTCGTAGTTGAAGACGTCGTCGGCCAGCCGAACTTCCTTGCGCCCTTGGGCCATGATGCACAGTGCCGGCTGCGCGAGCACYGGGGCGAAGTCATGGGACTGGCTGTGACGCGACAAAAACAACGAGCCGATGGCGGTCGCGTAGCTGCCATCTTCGCAGGTATTACGTCGAATGATTGCCGAGAGCTCCACACGCTGTTTTTCCATGTTGGCGTCCAGCGGGGCGTGAGTGGAATCCAGAGATGACATGCAAAACATCCTCGGCAAGGAGATGGAATGAGCACAGCTTAAATTTGTGCAAGTCCAGGCGGTAGGCGAATCCTGCGCAAAACTTGCCTGATCCTGCTGTGTGGTCGGATTCAGCATAGAGAACGTGAATAGAACGCGGGAAAACTTGCTTGAAACCCCTTTGTCACATTCCAGGATCAGAGCTTGCCATGGCACGGCGATAACTCTGTTTGCGTGCAGGATTGTGCAACAAGCCGGCAGGAATCGACTAACGGGCCTAACCCCCGTCGCTTAATCTCTGTTCCTGTCGCAGCTTCTCTCAGGCTGCCGATCGTCTACATCAGGGAGAGTCGAACATGTCCACGCAGATCCCCGTCAGCCATATGGCTTTTGTCCGCGCCCGTGCAGGCCGCTCGATGGAGTTGGGCGCGCGTTTGAGCAGCCTGATCGAACCGTCACGTCAGGCCAATGGTTGCCTGCACTTTGCCTTGCAGCATTCGTTGTGCGATCCCGAACTGTGGCTGGTGTCCGGTTTTTGGGTCGATCAGCAGGCCATGACCGCCTATTTCGGCACCCCGGCCATGCAGATCTTTGCCGAGCTGGTGCAAGAGTTGGTGGTCAACAGCCTGGATTTTCACACCTTCAGCGAAGTCTCGGCGGCTCAGGCCCACGGCGAATATCCGCAGTTGAACAGCGCCTCACTTCACCAGTTGGCCAGCTGACGGTTTAGAATGGCCGACTTTCCATTGGCCAGGATCCGCGACATGGCACGTAAAGAGTTTGCACAGTTCGAAGCTGTTTCCGCCGTAGTACCGGGTGAGGGAGGTTACAGCGCCGCCATCGCCGTCAAAGCCCTGGGTGGCTCAGGCGCCCCGCGTTTTCACAAAATCCTCGATGAACAGAAATTCAAGACCGCCTTCGAAGCCGATCAGGCTGCCGAGCAGAAGCTTGAGCAGTTGACCGACGTCGCTGAAGACGGCGAACTGGTCTGGTAACGATTTGACCTATGCCTTGGTGGCCCCCGGGCGGAACATCTTGAACAAGGCCTCAGGCCCCAGCTGGAAATAATCCGCCGGCCCGCCGCCGCGCAGAATCGGTTCTGCCGCGGCGGTGTCGTACACCCCATCCTTGAGTAGCCACTTGGCGATATGCACGGCGACCACTTCGCCGAGGATCAGCCAGCTCGGCACCACCTCTTTGTTTGCGCGTTGCAACTGAATGATCTGCGTGACCTTGCATTCGAAGGACACCGGGCTTTCAGCGACGCGTGGCACCTGAATGATTTTCGAGGTCGCTGGCGTCAGCCCGGCCAGTTCGAATTCGTTGACGTCGGCCGGGACCATCGCGCAACTCTGGTTCATCTGCTCGGCCAAAGGGCGGGTGGCCAGGTTCCAGGCGAATTCGCCGGTCTGCTCGATGTTGTTCAGGCTGTCTTTACGGCCGACGCTTGAAAACCCGATGATCGGCGGAATGTAGTTGAACGCGTTGAAAAAACTGTACGGCGCCAGGTTCGACCRACCTTCGGCATCCTGTGAGGAAATCCAGCCGATAGGCCGCGGGCCGACGATGGCGTTGAACGGGTCGTGGGGCAGGCCATGGCCCAGGGCAGGTTCGTAGTAGTGAATGTCGTCGGGCATTGCGCGGGTTCCTGTATGCAAGGCTTGGAGGGATGAAGGCCATAGTGCAAGGGCTGATGGCTTATTTCCAGCTGTTATGGGGCATCAAAACAATGAGCGTTCCTGTGGGAGCGAGCTTTTGTGGGAGCGAGCCTGCTCGCGATGACGGCTTATAATTCAACATTGCAGTTGACTGTCAGACCGCTATCGCGAGCAGGCTCGCTCCCACAGGGACTGTGTGGCTTCAGACATTTCTTGTCCCCCCTAAAACAACTAAGCCCGGCCGAGGCCGGGCTGTGAAGTCTGCCCAAGGTTCAGCTGATAGCGGCGGCAGTACCGGTGCGATCAAAACCGTCGGCGGCGATAGCGTCGGCGGTGCCGGTGTGATCAAAGCCGTCAGACGCAACCTTGGCCGAGCCGGTGCGATCGAA
Source organism: Pseudomonas sp. 05T35 (assembly GCF_056396605.1). NCBI lineage: Bacteria > Pseudomonadati > Pseudomonadota > Gammaproteobacteria > Pseudomonadales > Pseudomonadaceae > Pseudomonas > Pseudomonas sp. 05T35. The sequence continues at coordinate 332 of NZ_JBFTLU010000118.1, read as the reverse complement.
GCCGTCAGCAGCGACTTTGGCCGAGCCAGTGCGGTCGAAGCCATCAGCGGCGAAAGACGCCGAGCCTGTGTGATCGTAACCATCAGCCGCCACAGCGGCAGAACGTTCAGCGGTGAAAGCGCCTGAACCGGTGCGGTCATAACCGTCGGCAGCGAAGGTGTTGGCGGCCAGTACGGAGAGGGTCAGGGCGAAGATCAGTTTGGTTTTCATGATGTGTTCTCCAAGTGTGTTTGCGTGTTGTGCGTTGGGTATGGAGCTCATACTACGCAAGTAAATTTGATTAAAAAGCGCAAATAAATGCTAAAAACAATCGATTAAGTAGATGTTAAGGC
>NZ_JBFTLU010000117.1:0-15616 GCF_056396605.1 Pseudomonas sp. 05T35 | reverse complement strand
ACCGAGGTCCATCCGTCTAGCGGTGTGGCAAAAACCAGTTTGACGATCAGCAGGTAAGAAATGTAAACGCACGACAATAGCGAAATCGACAGGCCAATGTAAAAAATGCCAATCAAGGGTGCGTTACTGAATGAAGTCACGGAGTTGACCAGCAGCGACATTTTTCTGCGGAAGGTGTAGGTCGTTTCGCTGGTACTGTGTTTCTTGATGGTGATCGGTTTCTGAATGAACCCCGTGATGTACCAAAGGCCAGCCATGAATACCTCACGCTCCTGGTGGCACAGCAATGCATCCACATACCGACGGGTCATCAACCGTGCGGTCACGATGTTTTCGGGAAGGTTCAAGCCTGTGAGCAGCCTGAACAGGCCATAGAACCACCTCCCGCTGATACGTTCGAGGAAATTGCCTTTACGACACTCCTGCACGCCATAGACCACATCACTTTTATCTTCAGCCATCTGCTGCGCGAACGTGAGAAGCCATTCGGGCTCTTCTTCCAGATCACTGTCGATCAGAAAAACGCGTTCACCCGAGGCGTGGGCCAGGCCCGTCATCATCGCTTTGTGATGGCCAAAATTGCGTGACAGGTCGACGACCACAACATGGTGGTCATGCTCAGTCAATTGCACGGCGGTATCGAGACTGTTATCGGGTGAACCGTCGTTAACCAGGACGATTTCATAATCATCGCCCACCAGCTCTTGAGCGGCCGCGCTTGCTCGTAGGTGAAATTCGGCGAGGTAACTGGCTGATTGGTAAAGCGTCGCAACAATGGAAAGTTTCATGGGCGTATGAACTTCATATAGTTAGGTGCTTCTTTCCCACAATTGAATAACAAATCAAGAATGGTGACGTAGTGAGAAAAGTCGCCCCAGAGCTGTGGATATTCAAGATAACCGGAGTAATCGAACCAGCTCAGATGAACGCCTCGTTCGGAGAACACATCGGCCTCGACATAGTCCCGGGCCGCCGGACCAGAAATATACTCGGTGGCGCCTGCTTGCACACAAAGATCTGCCAGGCGTTCGGTTTTTCCATCACTCAACGTGTAATCCGATGAGCTGCTGATGAGCGTCTTGATCCCTAGATACAGGCAGATTCGCTCAAGAAAGGCCCGGTTAAGGTCGGATAGCCGCGTATAAGGCGTCAGATAAAGCGGTTCAAGCCAAGCCGAAATCTCATCAAAATAAGGCGTTCGACGATAGTTTTGCTGCAATGATTTCCAGTGTACCGCTGCCCAGTCCGTGCCCTCGATTTCGGTTTCGAAAATTGTTTGATGGTACTTGCCCTTGACCTTGACCGGTACCGTCAACCACTGCAGACCTTGCGGCGTTTTGATCTGGTTGCGGTTGCGCCAGTCACGCCGGGTGTATTGCATGTCGTCGTAGAGAATAAATTCATCGACAGCGGCAATCATGTCGAAATAACCCTTCCAGGGTATGTAGTTGGATTGCACGATAGCGATTTTCTTCATTTCGCTCAGACACCTATTAAATGAATAAAATGCATGTTCTATAAGTCATTGAAATTGACACAGCAATAACCCATGTCATTGCTTTTTTGTGCTTTGCGAAACGGTGTAGGCATCCACTCACAGCGCGTAATAGCTCCGGGGCTGCCGAGTTCTCTCAAAAATGGAAGTAGCCGTCCGTTCACCAAGTCGCCACCAAAGCCGAATTCAGAAACATAGAGTACATGGATGGGCTTTTTGTCCTGGAGAAAAGCAAAGTATGTCATGTGGTCAAGCACAAGGCTTTCGGAGTTTTTAGGGGAAAGCCCGCAGGAAGCACCAAGGGCCTTTATGGAATTCAGGTGCGATTGCGTATTAAAAACCGGAATTGATAGGGGTTGACCAGGCAGAATCGCCTTCTCGGATGATGCGTTTTTTATCGTGGATGGAGTGACTAAAGATAGGAGCGTTATCATCGATAAAATGGAAAGCATCAAGATAGCGGAATAGCCGATGGCCAGGCTCCGGTATGATATTCTGGTGTCCGATGATGGAAGTAATAAAGCGGTTAAGATTATCGATATTGGAAGAAATTGAGAGCCGGAATAGAAGTTTTGAATATTGAAAAGCAGAGCATTTATAATGTCTGCCGATGCCAGAAAGGCAGCCAGGAGAATGGGGGCAGAAAGCTTTCTCTTTGCTAGTTTAATAACGAATTCTGTTACGCTCCAAAGGTGTGCGCCAACGATGAAGGCATAAAGTAAGTACTTTATCACCAGGTTTAATAGGAACAAGAAGCTGGTATTCCCTTCGATGGGAGGGAGCCAGCCTGATTGCGAGTACGCGTTGAAGGTTAAATGCGATAACAACCGCTCTGGAAAGTTTACGATATTGCTGTAGGCTGCCTGAATAAACTCAGTGGGTTCAGAAAAAAGCATCCCGGGCAACAATGTGTTGGCTGCCAGCATAGCTTGCATTGCTGGCGCATCTTTACAGGCTGCAATTGCGTTTGACTCGTGGAGCACTTGAGCAAATAATATAACCGCATAGGCAAGAAGTGCAAGGCGAATCAGTTTGTGATATGTCTCGGTTGTAAACCACAGAGCAGTCAGCAAAAAAGGGAGGAAAAACAGGCTTTTTGGATGTACATAAAAAAAGCAAGAAAGCACGATGGTAAATAATATCGCCCCTGCGAACTGTAATCCTAATGACTTCGTTCCCTTAAAATAGAGTGCTGACACACAGAAAATCAAAATGGGTAAAGTCATGAATTGTTCAGCGCGAGACAGCACCCACAAGTACGGCATAATGCCTAATGATGCGAATGCAATCAGGCCGGCAAACCGCCGAATGGCGGACGTTCTATCATCCGTTTGTTTAAAGCACCAGAGTGCAAGTAAAGCAAACCAGCCCAAGGATAAAATTATCCCACTTAACCGTACCCCAAGCGGTGTAAGGTAAGCATATGTCGCCGATACTAGTAGCGCGGCAGGATAGAAAACCCAAGAGACAGCTCGGTCAGACATTGTCGAGCACTGTGGAAAAAAAGAAACCAGGTTTTGATCTTCTAGAAAAAATCTGGCAACGCTMCATTTGGAAACTATTTCGTCTCCGTAGATCGGAACGAAAATCCCGCTCAGCAACAGGAAAAAAAACAAGCCGATAACGATAAGTGGTATTTTTTTTTCTGTTATTTTGTTCATGTTTACAACCTTGCGTATCGAAACAGTGTGATTTCTGATGGTTCACTTGTTTTTATTGTATTGGCTGCTTCACTTCCTAAGTCGGAAAGTGTCATCGAATGAAGAGGGGCCAATAAAAATCGCAATCGCTTCTTTGTTTTGTCTGAAGCAGGCGGCGGTGCAGGTGGTCGTAACCCAACATTGCTCTTGATGGGTTACCTGCTTTTTTCCTGTTTGCGACTTAGTTTGTGGCGTGCAATAAACACTCAATTACCCTTTGTTGTTGCGGTTCAGTGAGTCCTACCCATAAAGGCAATCTGATCAAACGTTCCGACTGTTGATTGGTGACTTCCAGCGAGCCCTGCATTCGCCCATAGCGCTGCCCGGCGGGCGAGGAGTGTAAAGGGACATAATGGAAAACCGCGTCAATGGAGTTTTGTTTCAAGGTGGTCAATACGTTATGTCGATCTATTTCCGGGTTAAGCAAGACATAATACATATGCGCGTTGTGCTGACATTCATTGGGAACTATCGGGCGACGCAAGATCCCATTGTCTTCAAGAGGGGCAAGCAGTTCATGGTAGTGCTGCCAACTCGCCAGACGTCGTGACGTGATTGTTTGCGCTTCCTGCAATTGCGCCCAGAGAAACGCTGCAATAAGTTCGCCAGGCAGGAAAGAAGAGCCTACTTCCTGCCATGTGTACTTATCRACTTCTCCGCGGAAAAACCGGCTGCGATCGGTTCCTTTTTCTCGAATGATTTCAGCACGTAAAGCCAGAGAGGCGTCTTTGACCAACAGCGCACCGCCCTCGCCGGAAATCACGTTCTTGGTTTCGTGGAAGCTGAAAGCCCCTAGATCGCCAATGCTTCCCAGTGCCTGTCCTTTATAGCTTGCCATCACCCCCTGAGCGGCATCCTCCACCACTTTCAAGCCATGGCGACGAGCGATGTCCAGGATGATATCCATTTCACACGCTACGCCTGCGTAATGGACGGGGACGATCGCTCTGGTCCGGGAGGTAATAGCCTCTTCAATCAGCTGTTCGTCAAGGTTCAGGGTGTCTTCCCGTATATCGACGAAAACGGGCACTGCACCGCGTAAAACAAACGCGTTAGCCGTTGAGACGAAAGTGAAGGAAGGCATGATGACTTCGTCACCAGGCTGAATGTCCAGCAGCAACGCAGCCATTTCGAGAGCGGCGGTGCATGAGTGGGTAAGGAGCGCTTTGACAGAGCCTGTTGTTTCTTCGAGCCAACGGTGGCAATGCTTGGTGAACGGACCATCTCCGGCGAGTACGTTGCCGAGTTTCGCCTGTTCAATGAAATGAAATTCCTGACCTGTCATATAAGGTCGGTTGAACTGGATCTTTCCGATGCTCACGTCATGCCTCCGGGCCTGTAAGATTTTGCATTGAAGCCAATTAGCAGGTCTTTGCATTCATTTCTTGTTCTGCTAAGCGAGGTTTTAAATAAGAAGGCCGGTTCACACCTGTCCGCTCGCATGTATTTACGGCTGCGACTGATCATAGCTTAACCCTCCTTTTAAGCCCACATTCAAGCTCACATTCAAGCCTCGCAGGGACTGTCTAATTGATGACGTGCCGAGCGCTGAGCGGTTGCTGCGATTCTTGTGCGGGATCGTTTATGGCATCCATCCGCTGAATGCCGCTCATCATGGGGATAAATTTCAAAAAGATCGCTGGGCTGACTATGGTGAATGCTGTTTTTGGATCGCTAACAAGAGAGCAAACCATGAACCAGACGCCGTTCCAGATTCAGCGTGCCGCCGTGGCCGAAACCTACGTCCACACCGTGTACCAGGGCCGGATTGATCAGGCCGAAGCCGATGTGCGCATTGCCTGTGATGGCCTCTTCGGGAGCAAGCCCACTCCCACACTGGATCTCGGTCGGACGCAAATGTTGTATTCACTGAAAATCAACTGCGTGGGCTTGCTCGCGAAGAACGATAACGCGGTTTTCGCCTTAGACTGGCTGTTCAACTCCAGGAACCGACACTGATGCCCAACCCGATGCCTCAACGCTCCGACTACCGTCACTTCCAGCCGATCATCACCCGCTGGCACGACAATGATGTCTATGGCCATGTGAATAACGTGACCTATTACAGCTTCTTTGATACGGCGGTGAATACCTACCTGATCGAAGTCGGTGGTCTGGATATTCATGACGGTGAAGTGGTGGGGTTTGTGGTGAGTTCGGCGTGCGATTACTTCGCTTCGGTCGCTTTTCCCGAGCGTATTGAAATTGGTTTGCGGGTGGGCAAGTTGGGCAGCAGTTCGGTGCAATACGAACTGGCGGCGTTCAAGGCCGGGGAAGCGGACGCCTGCGCGGCAGGGCGCTTTGTGCATGTGTTTGTGGATCGCACCTCGAATCAGCCGGTGGCGATTCCCGCTGGGTTACGCAAGGCATTGGAGCAGTTGCTGGTGTGAAACGAAAAATCGCAGCCCGAGGGCTGCGATTTTTTTGGAATCCGTTGCGTGACACTGCTCGAGTGTCAGTCGCGATAGTACCGGTGGTGATGCTTGCGATGGCCGTAAGCATGGCCACGGCCTGGGTGGTCATCATAGTCGCGGTAGTAACGGCGGCCACCACGGTCACGACCGCCACGGTCTTCGTCATAGCTGCTGTTGCCCATATGGTTACCCAGCGCACCGCCCACGCCACCGCCGGCGGCTGCGCCGATCAGGCTGCCTGTGGTGCCGCCCATGCTGCGGCCGACCACGTTACCGCCGGCTGCGCCGAGTGCACCACCGATGGCGGCTTCGCCACGGCTGTGTCTGTTGGCACCTACCGCACTACCACCGGCGCCGCCCAAGGCTGCACCAATGGTCGAACCGGTGCTGCCACCCAGCGATTGACCTACCACTGAGCCAAGAACCCCGCCCAATGCGCCGCCAACACCTGCCTCGGCGGTGCCACCGGCAGATGCGGCGCCACTGATCAGGCCAAGGGACAACAAGAGAATCGAGGAGAACTTCATGAGAGGAGCCTCAAAGGGATGACGGCGCGATCCTGAGGCTGTGTCGCGATGGTTACAATAGAAATCCGACGAGTAACACGACTTGTGCACAATTTTCTAAGTTATTGTTTTATAGAMGGAACTTAATGGATTTTCGCGGGTCTTTTGCTACTTGCGACAGGCCGCTTTGATACAAAAGCGGCCTTTTTTGTGGGCGTTTGGAAAGCGTCGGAACAGGTGTTGGCCGTGCGGACGCCATCGCGAGCAGGCTCGCTCCCACGAATGAACCTTCGTCGAACACAACATCTGCGCTCACTGAGTTTCAACGGTGGGAGCGAGCCTGCTCGCGATGGCGGTGTATCAGGCAGACTTCGCCATGATCAGCCCGGTCTCGCTTGCCGCTTCCAAACGGATTGCCACGAACTTCGAGGTCGGTGTGTGGCTACCGTCACCGATACTTTCCAGCGGCACCAACGGGTTCACTTCCGGGTAGTAGGCGGCGGCTTGTCCGGCGGGAATATCGAACGCCAGCAAGGTGAAGCCTTTGACACGCCGCTCACGGCCATCATCCCAGATCGACACGATATCGGCTTTCTGCCCCGGTTTGAAACCCAGGCGAATGATGTCGGCTTCGTTGACGAACAGCACGTTACGCTGACCCTTGACCCCGCGATAACGGTCGTCGAGACCGTAAATGGTGGTGTTGTACTGATCGTGAGAGCGCATTGACTGCATGATCAGGTCCGGCAACTGCCCGGTGGCGCGGGTGCGCTCGTGTACCAGATCGACCGGCAGGATGTTCGGCCGGAAATTGGCGCGACCCGACGAAGTGTTCCAGCGCCGGACACGTGCGCTGTTGCCCAGATAGAAGCCGCCCGGGTTCTCGAGCTTCTGGTTGAAGTCCTTGAAGCCCGGAATGGTGTCGGCAATCAGTTCGCGGATACGGCGGTAATCGGCCACCAGCCAATTCCAGTCGACAGGCGTGGCGCCCAAGGTCGCGGCAGCGATGCCGGCGATGATCGACGGTTCCGAGCGCATCTGTTTTGACAGCGGCTGCAGCTGGCCGTTGGAGGCGTGAACCATGCTGAACGAATCTTCGACCGTTACCGCTTGCGCCCCTTCGGTTTGCAAGTCGATGTCGGTGCGCCCCAGGCACGGCAGGATCAGCGCTTCTTTACCGTGCGCCAGATGGCTACGGTTGAGCTTGGTGCTGATTTGCACGGTGAGGTCGCAATTGCTCAGGGCCTGGAAGGTCCGTGGGCTGTCCGGCGTGGCTTGGGCAAAGTTGCCGCCCAGACCGATGAAAACTTTCGAGCGACCGTCGAGCATCGCGTGGATGGCCTCGACCACGTTGTGACCGTTCTCACGCGGCATCTTGAGCTGGAAGCGCCGCTCCAGTGCATCGAGGAAGAACGCCGGCGGGCGTTCATTAATGCCCATGGTCCGGTCGCCTTGCACATTGCTGTGCCCGCGCACCGGGCACAGGCCCGCGCCCGGCCGACCGATGTTGCCGCGCAGCAGCATCAGGTTGGCGATTTCCTGGATGGTCGCCACCGAGTGCCGGTGCTGGGTAATGCCCATGGCCCAGCACATGATCACGTTCTTGCCTTTGGCGTACATGCGCGCCGCTTGCTCGATCTCTTCCAGAGTCAACCCGGACTGCTCGACGATCTGCTCCCACGAGGTGTCGTCGATCTCGCCCAGGTAGTCGAGCACGCTGGCGGTGTGTTCGTTGAGGAAGTCGTGGTCGAACACCGATGGCGCGTCGGTTTGCTGCGCCTCGCGTTCCCATTGCAGCAGGAACTTGGCCATGCCGCGCAGCAGCGCCATGTCGCCGCCCAACGCTGGACGGAAGTACGCGGTGTTGGTCGGCTTGTCACCGTTGGTGAGCATTTCGAGCGGGTGCTGCGGGTGCTGGAAACGCTCCAGGCCACGCTCTTTGAGCGGGTTGATGCACACCACCTGGGCGCCGCGCTTCACTGCTTCGCGCAGAGGTTCGAGCATCCGTGGATGGTTGGTGCCGGGGTTCTGGCCCCAGACGAAAATCGCGTCTGCGTGTTCGAAGTCGTCGAAGGTCACCGTGCCTTTGCCGACACCGACACTCTGCGCCATGGCCACACCGCTGGCCTCGTGGCACATGTTCGAGCAGTCAGGGAAGTTGTTGGTGCCGAAAGCGCGGACGAACAGCTGATAGAGATACGCCGCTTCGTTGCTGGCGCGGCCCGAAGTGTAGAACTCGGCCTGATTCGGACTCGACAGGTTCTGCAGGTGTTTACCGATCAGTGCGAAGGCGGCTTCCCAACTGATGGGGGTGTAACGGTCGGTTTCGGCGTCGTAGCTCATCGGCTCGGTCAGCCGGCCTTGATACTCGAGCCAGTAGTCGCTCTGCTCCAACAACGAGCTGACGCTGTGCTTGGCGAAGAATGCGGCATCGACCCGGCGCTTGGTGGCTTCCCAGTTGACCGCTTTGGCGCCGTTCTCGCAGAACATCACCATGCCCTTTTCCGGAGAATCGCCCCAGGCGCAACCGGGGCAGTCGAAGCCGCCGTTCTGGTTGGTCTTGAGCATTATGCGGAGGTTTTTCAGTGCGTTATCGCTGGTCAACCAGGCCTGGGCGACGCTGATCAGTGCGCCCCAGCCACCGGCTGGGCCTTTGTAGGGTTTGTAGCGGGGGACGGGTTTCTGGTCGGCTTGACGATGTTGACTCACGCTTGGTTCTCCGTCGCAGGGCTATAGACCCGCGGCGCACTTTTTTGCGGCAGGTGGATAAGATTGAGGTTGTGCCGGCGTGCCCATTGCACGGCCAGGCCGGTGGGCGACGACAGGCTGACCAGTGTCTGGATGCCGGCGCGCAACACTTTCTGGATCAGTTCGAGGCTGCAACGGCTGGTGACTATCACCAGTCCACCCGCCATCGGGATGTCCTGGCGGATCAGCGCGCCAATCAGCTTGTCGAGCGCGTTGTGCCGGCCGATGTCTTCACGGCCCAGCAGCAACTCGCCCTGGTTGTTCATGAACACAGCGGCGTGAACTGCGCCGCTGTATTGGCCCAATGGCTGGAATGCACCGATGCGCTGGCGCAGGCCTTCAAGCCATTGTGCGGGGGGTAAGGGGGCGCCGGGCAATACGTTGAGTTGCGGCAAGGCTTGCTCCACCGCTTCGACGCCACAGAGTCCACAACCGCTGGTACCGGCCAGTTGCCGACGTTGCTGCTTGAGGTTCCAGAACGCGCGGCTGGAAATGCTGACCTGCGCGTACTGTGCCGAACCGGACCCGCTGAGTTGCAGGTCATAGAGGTCAGAAACGTCACTGATGATCCCGCTGCCCAGGCTGAAACCGACGATGAAGTCTTCCAGGTCGCTTGGTGTCACCAGCATTACCGCCTGGCTGATGCCGTTGTAGGCGATCGCCAACGCCACTTCCTCAGCGAGCGCGGTGCTGGCTGATTCGCTGTGGTCGAGGTTGCAATACTGATAGTTCTGACTGGCGGCGGGCGTGGGCATTTCGAGGGCGGGCGCCCCGCAGACCGGAGGCTTGGCTTTCATGGGGGCAATACCGGCGGTTTATCCAGCCTTAAGCCTAGGCGCGTCAATGTGTCACGTCTAATCGCTATTACTGATCTGCCGATAGATAGCGTCGATCAAGCGTTCGTCAGTGATTTCTGATAGTGCGTGAAACACGCTTCAGCCAGTGCCGAGCGCGGAGCACCGCGGCGCATGATCAGCCCCAGCCGGCCAAGGGTCTGCGCATTTTCAATCGGTTGCAGGCGCAGATGCTCGGTCAGCGTTTCGAGTCCGCCGTCCAGTGGCATCACTGCGCAACACAGGCCACCGTGCACAGCTTGCAACAATTGATGGACTGCGTCGGTCTGTAACAACGGCTGCGGGCTGAGACCTCGGCTGTGGAAGTTGTGGTCGATGGATTGGCGAAAGTGCATGCCACTGGTGAGCATGCCCAAGGGCAGTTCGATCAGTGCTTCCCAGCTCAAGGGCTTTTCACCGAAGTTGAAAAAGCGCTGGTCGTAGAGCAGGCCCATGCGGGTTTCGCTGAAGGCCAGTGAGTCGAAGCGCTCGCTATCAAGGCGTTCAAGATAAGACACGCCGAGGTCCAGGCGATTGTTCCCCAAGTGTTCGAGGATCTGCTCGGAGCTCAAGGCCGAGAGTTCGAAGCGCAGGTTCGGGTGTTCGGCGTGCAGTTGTTGCATCAGTGGCAGCGGATCAAAACTCGACAGCGGCACTACGCCCAGGCGCAAGGTGCCGACCAGGTTGCCGCGACAGGCTGCGGCCTCGGCCTGCAAACCGTCACAGGCGGCCAGCACGGCAGGCGACTCGATCTCAGAGCCCTGCTATGAGCTCGCGATAGTCTCTAACCGCTGTAAATTCCGCGGTGTCTTTGGGTTCTTTGCGGCTGTCTGGCTGGCTCACGGCCAACAGATGCGCCACGCCAAAATCCCGAGCACTGCGCAGGATCGGCAACGTATCGTCGATAAACAGGCTGCGGCGTGGATCGAAGTCGATGTCTGCACGCAAGGCGTCCCAGAATTGCGGGTTTTCCTTGGCGAAACCGTAATCGTGGGAGCTGATCAACCGCTCGAAGTAGGGCGCCAGTTCGACTTTTTCCAGCTTCAGCGACAACGAGTCACGGTGGGCGTTGGTGATCAGGATCACGCGCTTTCCGGCCTGCTTGATCGCTGCCAGAAAGGTATCGGCGTCTGGCCGCAATGCGATCAGATGGGCAGTCTCGAGTTTCAACTCGCGCACCGGCAGCTTCAGCTCTGCGCTCCAGAAGTCCAGGCAGTACCACTGCAACTGACCGGCGTTACGCTCGAACAACGGCTGCAATTCCAGCTCGGCCATGGCCTGACTGACACCATGCAGCTCGGCATAACGCCTGGGCAGGTGTTCCATCCAGAAATGGTTGTCGTAATGCAGGTCCAGCAGCGTGCCGTCCATGTCCAGCAGAACGGTATCAATGTCGCGCCAGGGCAGTGATGGCATTGAAAACTTCTCCAGCGGTAAAAAGATATCCGACATAAACAATCAAGAAAGCCGCGTTATAGTACCGCGTTCACGCCAAGGAGCCGTCATGCGCCAGAAACCCGAAGTATTAGCCCGCGAGATCGTCGCCACCACCCGCTTGTTCTGCGTTGAAGAGGTGCAGCTGCGCTTTTCCAATGGCGTCGAGCGCACCTATGAGCGATTGGTCGGCAAGGGCGCCGGGTATGGCGCAGTGATGATCGTGGCAATGCTCGATTCCGACCACGCGGTGCTGGTTGAAGAATACTGCGGCGGAACCGATGCCTATGAATTGTCGCTACCCAAGGGCTTGATCGAACCTGGTGAGGATGTATTGGCAGCGGCCGAGCGTGAGCTCAAGGAAGAGGCCGGTTTTGGCGCCCGGCAACTGGAGCATCTGACCGAGCTGTCGCTGTCGCCCGGTTACATGAGCCAGAAGATTCAGGTGGTGTTGGCGACTGATTTGTACGAAGAAAGCCTTGAAGGCGATGAGCCGGAACCGATGCGCGTGGACCGGGTCAATCTGCGAGAGCTCGCGGCGCTGGCGCAAAACCCGCAGTTCACCGAGGGCCGTGCCTTGGCGGCGTTGTACCTGGCCCGTGATCTATTGACGCAGCGTGGAGTGTTTCAACCGTGAGTGATTTCCCCCAGGTTCATCCTTTGCTGGCCCCCGTGATCGAGTTGGCGCTGAAGGCCGGCGAGGTCATTCTGCCGTTCTGGCGCACCGGCACCGAAGTGACTGCCAAGGCTGATGATTCGCCAGTCACCGCCGCCGATCTGGCCGCTCATCATCTGATTCTGGCAGGGCTGACAGCGCTTGATCCGAGCATCCCGGTGCTCTCGGAAGAAGACGCCGACATTGCGCAATCGGTGCGTGCCGGTTGGCAGCGCTGGTGGCTGGTAGACCCGCTGGATGGCACCAAGGAGTTCATTTCCGGCAGTGAAGAATTCACCGTCAATATCGCGCTGATCGAACAGGGGCACGTGGTGTTTGGCGTAGTGTCGATGCCGACCAACGGCCGCTGCTACTTCGGTGGCGCCGGGCTCGGGGCTTGGCGTGCTGACAAGGATTCTGCGCCGCTGCCGATTCAGGTCCGTGATGTGCCGCCTGCTGGTGAAGCGTTTACCGTGGTTGCCAGCCGTCGACATTCAAGCCCTGAGCAAGAGCGCTTGCTCGCGGGCTTGAGTGCCAGCCTGGGCGAACTGCAACTGGCCAATATCGGCAGTTCGCTGAAGTTTTGCCTGCTGGCGGAGGGCGCGGCGGATTGTTATCCACGGCTGGCACCAACCTCTCAGTGGGACACGGCTGCTGCGCAAGGCGTGCTCGAAGGTGCGGGTGGCGAGGTGCTGGACTTGAGCGGTGAGCCGTTCAGTTATCCGGCGCGAGAGTCGTTGCGCAATTCATTTTTCCTGGCGCTGCCGGCCAAAGCCGCATGGCGCGAGAAGCTGCTGGAACTGGCTCGCTCCTGAGCACACCGCAGCCTTGTGGCGAGGGAGCTTGCTCCCGCTGGGTCGCGAAGCGACCCTAATATCAGCCACCGAGAGTATTCAAATGGAACGCGATTACCGGATTACGACCGCTTCGCGGCCGAGCGGGAGCAAGCTCCCTCGCCACAGGGTTTATCGATGCAGCACATACTGTCCGGTAAACGTCACCGCATCCTCATCGCTATCGACGTTGACGACCCGTGTATGCAACGCCAACCGTGCCCGGCCGTAGCGTTGGTACATCGCCAAAAACTTCCTCCACACCGCCGCACTTGGCGCCATGCAAATGGCAATGGCATCGCCAGTGACCGGCAGCGGATAGCTGATCTGACCTTCCTGAATCACGATGTGCCCGCCCTCGACGCCTTCTTCGCGCAGGCGCAAATGCAGCCAGCCCCAACCCGCCAACACCGCGCCACAGTACAAACTACCGCCAAACATGGTGCTCTTGTGATTGACGTTGGCCGCCAGCGGCAAGTGCAGGCGTAATTGCCGGTCGTGCCAGTCGAGTACCTTGAGGCCCATATCCCGGGTGAGGGGAATGTCGCGATGGAGGACGGATTCCAGGTGACGGCTGTCGCGGTTCATGCACGGGCCTCGCAGTGTGGGACGCTTGGGGGAAGGTTAGTCGGCGTGTCTCAATCAAGCTCGTCGGCGTTGCTGTTGGCGCCGCCGCCATCGGCAAAGTTCAAGCCGTGTTTGCGCAGTTTGTCATGCAGGGTTTTGCGTGGAATACCCAGCGCTTCGGCGACACTGCGCAGTGAGCTGTGAGTGCGCGCCAGTTCGGCGGCGATCAGGTTCCTTTCGAAGCTTTCCACCTGCTCGCTCAGATTGCCGCTGAGCACAGCGCTGTGCGGTGCTGGAGTGCCGTCTGGAGCACCGTTATCCAGCGCCAGTTCCAGGCCCAGGGCGAAACGTTCGGCGGCGTTTTGCAATTCACGGACGTTGCCGGGCCAGGTATGACGCAACAGCAGGGCCCGTTGTCCGGGTTGCAGTTCGTGGGGTGGCAAGCCATGACGCTCACTGGCTTCGTTGGCGAAATGCTGGAACAGCATCAGCGCGTCTTCGCCCCGTTCGCGCAGAGGTGGAATGCGCAGTGGCGCGACGTTCAGGCGGTAATACAAGTCCGCACGAAAACGCCCTTGATCCGCCGATTGGCGCAGGTCTTCCTTGGTTGCGGCGATGATCCGGATATCCAGCGGGATCAACTGATTGCCACCCAAACGCTCGACCACCCGCTCTTGTAGCAAACGCAGCAGTTTCACCTGCACGTCCAGGCTCATGCTTTCGATTTCATCGAGGAACAGCGTGCCGCCGTTGGCGAATTCGAATTTGCCGATCCGGCGCTTTTGCGCGCCAGTGAAGGCGCCCGGTTCGTGGCCGAACAGTTCGCTTTCGACCRCCGATTCGGCCAGAGCCCCGGCATTGATGGCTACGAACGGGCCATTGCGGCGATTCGACAGGTCGTGCAGGGCACGGGCCACCACTTCCTTGCCGGCACCGGTTTCACCGAGGATCAGCACGTCGGCCTTGGTCGGTGCCAATGCGCCGATCTGTTCGCGCAGGCGCTGCATTGGCGGCGATTGCCCGACCAGTCGCGTGCTCAGTTCATTGCGATCGCTCAAGGCCAACCGCAGGCTGCGGTTATCCAGCACCAGTTGGCGCAGGGCCAGGGCACGGCGCACGCTGTCGAGCAATGCGTCACTGGCGAACGGTTTTTCGAGGAAGTCATAAGCACCGGCACGCATCGCTTGCACCGCCAGGGGGACATCGCCGTGGCCGGTGATCAGCAATACCGGCAGTTCCGGGTCCTGGGCGTGCAATTCATTCAACAGTTCGAGACCGTCCATGCCCGGCATGCGAATGTCACTGACCACCACACCCGGCCAGTCGCGCTCAAGGCGTGAGGCCAGGCCCTTGGCTTCGGCCAACGGGAGGATTTTCAGTCCGGCGAGGTCCAGCGTCTGGCTCAGGGCCTGGCGCAGATGCGGATCGTCATCGATCAGCACCACCTGGATACGGTTGTCTATGAGGTTACTCATTCACTGCGGTCCTCGGACGGTTGCAGACTTACACCGGGTGCGCCCGCGCGCAGCCGCAGGGTGATCAGGGCGCCACCTTCCTTGTGGTTGGCGAACGACAGCTCACCGCCGAAGGCACGCATCAACGTGTCGCAAATAGCCAATCCCAGCCCAAGGCCCTGAGTGCGGGTCTTGGTGGTGTAGAACGGTTCACCGGCGCGACCGAGGGCCTCCATGCAGAACCCCGGGCCGTTATCGCGAATGTACAGGTTGACGCCGTCGGCGGTGGATTCGGCACTCAACCAGAGCTTACGGGGCGGGCCTTTTTCGGTCAGGGCATCAAGGGCGTTGGCCAGCAGGTTACCGAGCACCTGGCGCAGGCGGGTTTCGCCGGCCTCGACCCACAGCGTGGCAGCCGGCAGGTCCCGGATCAGTTCGACCTCCATTGCCCGCCTGCGCTTGGCCAGCAACGCCAGTGCATCGTCCAGTGCCGGTTGCAGCGCAACACTTTCCGGGGCGTGACGGTCGCGACGGGCGAAGGCGCGCAGGTGGGCGATGATCGAGGCCATGCGTCCGGTCAGCTCGCTGATCAGTTTCAGGTTGCCGCGGGCATCGTCGGTACGTTGATGGTCGAGCAGCACTTCGGCGTTTTCCGCGTAGCTGCGAATCGCCGCCAGCGGTTGATTGAGCTCATGACTGATGCTCGCCGACATGGTACCCAGCGCCGAGAGTTTGCCGGCCTGGACCAGATCATCCTGGGCGCGCACCAGTTCCTGTTGCGCCTGTTCGCGTTCCAGCACTTCCTGCTTTAGGCGGCGGTTGAGCCCTTCAAGGTCGCTGGTTCTTTCGGCGACGCGCGCTTCCAGCTCGCGTCGGGTCTTGGCCTCGAAGGCGATGCGCTGCAAATAGTGGCGACGGCGTTGCATCATCAGCCCCAGCAGTAACATCAACACCAGCAGCGTCGCCCCGCCGATGGC
>NZ_JBFTLU010000116.1:0-23204 GCF_056396605.1 Pseudomonas sp. 05T35 | reverse complement strand
GCTTTGAACCCTGCGCTAAAGGAGCCGGTTTGTTAACTCCAGAGCTATTTACATCGCAATTGCCCAACGTCGCCAACTGTCAGAAATTACAGGTTCGACGAGTGGTAGGTATTCGGAGGTCCGGAGCAAGAACGGTATTGCCTGGCAGATTGCCTTCGCGAGCAAGCCCGCTCCCACATTTGATCTTTGTCGTACCCGGAATCTCAGTACGACGTGAATCTAGTGTGGGAGCGGGCTTGCTCGCGAAGGGGCCGGCAGCCCTCTCGCTATAACTTCAGCCAGTCTTGAGGATTGAACGATCCACCCTTACCGCCAATTGTCCGGCTCCGGGCTTGGCATCAAACGCCACGTGGCCCTTGTCATCCACAGTCGCCCGCGCAACCGGCACGCCATTGGCCAGCAGTTCCAGCGGTGCGCCGTTGAGGGATTGGCCCGAGGCCAGTTCGAGTGTCAGGTTGATAGTCATCAGTGATTTCCTTATCAGGCGTTGCGGTCTATGAAGGTGGTGGTGTGCGCGTCGATCGAGCCGATCAGTTCCGGCGAGCCGCCACGGAACTGGCGGAAAATGTTGCGTGAGGCGCCATTGCCCGGCACGTTCAGCGTCGGCTGGAAGCGCTCACTCAACTCCGCGTAATTCGACCAGGGGCCGATGTAGGACTCATTCAAGCCGTTGGTGTAGCTGAAGGCGTAACGCACGGCATTGCCGGGCAACCAGTTGGGTTCGCCGGGCGTTTGGCTCTGCCAGCCATCAGCCTGGATCGTCGGTGCGGCGGTGGGGGAGTCCAGGTAGCCGGTCGGTTTGTTCGGTGTGTAGTCCTTGAGCAGCAAGTAAGTGCTCCAACCCCACCAGTTGTCGATCCGGCTGCTGTCGTTGAGGTTGTTGACGTCACTGCGACGCAGCACCTTGTTGCCGTCCAGAACAAACAACCCGGAGAAGTTGCCCGCCGGTTTTTTCACGGTGTTGAGGTCAGGCAGATACTTCAGCGCAACGTAGCTGGAAGGCGCAGGCAGTGAACCGCTGAGGAACGTATCGAAGACTTCGTCGGCCGAGCGCTGGACCGCGAGTTTGACCTGTTTGCGGTTGGCGCTGTCGACCGAGTCGAAGTAGCGTTTGTCGCCGTAGGCATGCCACTGATCACCGTTGGTGTTGTTCACGTTGAGGCCGTATTTGCTGTCTTCATCGTGCATGAAACGGGTGATCAGCGAACCCAGGTCACTCGGCGTAACCGCTGCTGCCAGTTGTTTGCGCGGGATTCGCAGATGGCCGGCAGAGAACAGGTCGGTCAGGTAATGGTCGGCAAATGCGTTCATTGCGTAGGCCAGTTCCAATTGTTTTTCATCGCCACTGTTGTGGGCCAGAACGGCCTGTTGCAGGGCGGCGGTGTGCCCGGCGATGTACGCCAACAACGCCCATTCACCGAAGTGGTCGGCGTTGTTCGCCGCCAGTTTCAGATAGCGTCCCAAGGGGAACAGTGCCGAGACGAAACTGCCACCGCCGGTGATCTTGTTCCACTCTTCAGACAACGTATCACCGAGTGCGTCGTAGACCTCGTGGGGTTGTTTGCCGTCCCTGATCGCCTGATTGGCGGCAGCGATTTCCTTCTGCATCACGCTGAGAATCAACCCGGCTTCTGCTCGTGACGCCGGCAGTACGGCCAGTGAGTTGAACGCGGCAGTAAAACGCTGGATGCGATCAACCGGGGTCGCGCCATCGCAGATTGGCTGGTCGGGAATGCCGTAGAAATCACCGCCTAGCGAAACGATTTGGCCGTAGCTCAGTGCCAGGCCATTGGGCAGGTGCAATGGCACTTGCCAGGCCGCAACGGCCGGTGCGTCATTGACGAAGCGCAGCAGGGTGGCATCGCCGATGGCGGTGTGTTCGCCGCCTTCGAAACGCGGTGCAGGCTCGGTGTTCAGCGATTTTCCAGCCAGACCGGGTGCGTGATGTTTGGGGCTGTGTTGACTGTGAGTCAGCAGTATCAGGTGATCGCCGTCACCGGAAATGGCAATGCCATGTTCGCTGAACAGCTGATCCAGATCGGCAATGATCCGGTCGTCATGAGTGAGGTTTTCCTGCGATTGGGTATGTAGACCTGACATTTCTAGCTCCTTGATATGTCATAGGTTGTGTCTCGAATTGCTGTATGTATATACAGTTGTTGTCGAGCATAGCTGCAAACTTTCCTACGTCAAGGAAGTGATTTTTCCTACCCGGATTTTCCATCTGGCGATGAAATGCAGTTGACGGTCGCATTTTAAGTTGTACGATGACCTACAACTTCGGCGAGAGCTGATCAGGTTTTCTCATCACAACGTGCGTCCAGGGTGTTCGAATAATGAATCCACAAGAACTGAAGTCCATCCTCTCCTCCGGTCTGCTGTCTTTCCCGGTTACCGATTTCAATGCTCAGGGCGATTTCCATCGCGCGGGCTATATCAAACGTCTCGAATGGCTGGCCCCATACGGCGCTTCGGCCTTGTTCGCCGCAGGCGGCACTGGTGAGTTCTTCTCCCTGGCGGCCAGCGAATATTCCGATGTGATCAAGACGGCTGTAGACACCTGCGCCAGCAGCGTGCCGATTCTGGCCGGTGTCGGTGGTTCAACCCGTCAGGCCATCGAATACGCTCAAGAAGCCGAGCGCTTGGGCGCCAAAGGCTTGTTGCTGCTGCCGCACTACTTGACCGAAGCCAGTCAGGACGGTGTTGCCGCCCACGTTGAAGCCGTGTGCAAATCGGTGAAGATCGGTGTGGTGGTTTACAACCGCAATGTCTGCCGCCTGACCGCGCCGCTGCTGGAACGCCTGGCTGAACGCTGCCCGAACCTGATCGGCTACAAGGATGGGCTGGGCGATATCGAGTTGATGGTGTCGATCCGTCGCCGCCTCGGTGATCGCTTCAGCTACCTGGGTGGTCTGCCGACTGCCGAAGTCTACGCCGCCGCTTATAAAGCACTGGGCGTTCCGGTCTATTCCTCGGCGGTGTTCAACTTCCTGCCGAAAATGGCGATGGATTTCTACCACGCCATCGCTCGCGACGATCACGCTACCGTCGGCAAACTGATCGATGATTTCTTCCTGCCTTACCTGGACATCCGTAACCGCAAGTCGGGTTACGCGGTGAGCATCGTCAAGGCAGGCGCGAAAATCGCTGGCTACGATGCCGGTCCCGTACGTACCCCGCTGACTGACCTGACGCCGGAAGAGTTTGAAATGCTCGCGGCGTTGATGGACAAGCAAGGCGCGCAATAACCCGCTGAATCAACCAGGGCCGCTGAGCAATCGGCGGCTTTTTGTGCAAGAACTTCTGTTAAGGGGAAAGCGCTGTGGCAGACGTAAAACGATTCGACAACTTCATTGGCGGCCAATGGGTCGCGGGTGCCGAGTACTCGACCAATATCAACCCGTCCGAGTTGACCGATGTCATTGGCGAATACGCCAAGGCGGACCTGGCTCAGGTGAACGCGGCCATTGACGCCGCTCGTGCTGCTTTCCCGGCCTGGTCGACGTCAGGCATTCAGGCCCGCAGCGATGCGCTGGATAAAGTCGGCAGCGAAATCCTCGCGCGTCGCGAAGAGCTCGGCACCTTGCTGGCGCGGGAGGAGGGCAAGACCCTGCCTGAAGCTATCGGCGAGGTGTCTCGCGCCGGCAACATCTTCAAGTTCTTCGCGGGTGAATGCCTGCGCTTGTCCGGCGATTACCTGCCGTCGGTGCGTCCTGGCGTCAACGTCGAAGTCACCCGCGAAGCCCTTGGCGTGGTCGGCTTGATCACGCCGTGGAACTTCCCGATTGCCATTCCGGCCTGGAAAATCGCCCCGGCCTTGGCCTACGGCAACTGCGTGGTGCTCAAGCCGGCAGAGCTGGTGCCCGGTTGCGCCTGGGCCCTGGCCGAAATCATTTCCCGTGCCGGTTTCCCGGCCGGGGTGTTCAACCTGGTGATGGGCAGCGGTCGAGTGATTGGCGATGCCATGGTCAACAGCCCGAAAGTCGATGGCATCAGCTTCACCGGCTCGGTGGGCGTAGGCCGGCAGATCGCGGTCAACTGTGTGTCGCGTCAGGCCAAGGTTCAGTTGGAAATGGGCGGCAAGAACCCGCAGATCATTCTCGACGACGCCGACCTCAAGCAAGCCGTCGAACTGTCGGTGCAGAGTGCGTTTTATTCCACCGGCCAGCGTTGCACGGCCTCGAGCCGCTTGATCGTCACTGCCGGGATTCACGACAAGTTCGTCGAGGCCATGGCTGAGCGGATGAAGTCGATCAAGGTCGGACATGCCCTGAAAAGCGGCACCGACATCGGCCCGGTGGTTTCCCAGGCACAACTGGAACAGGACTTGAAGTACATCGACATCGGCCAATCCGAAGGTGCGCGACTGGTCAGTGGCGGTGGCCTGGTGACCTGCGACACCGAAGGCTATTACCTCGCGCCAACGCTGTTTGCCGACAGTGAGGCGGCGATGCGTATCAGCCGCGAAGAGATCTTCGGCCCGGTGGCGAACATCGTTCGGGTGGCCGATTACGACGCGGCGCTGGCGATGGCCAACGACACCGAGTTCGGTTTGTCGGCGGGTATCGCCACCACCTCGCTGAAGTACGCCAACCACTTCAAGCGCCACTCCCAGGCCGGGATGGTGATGGTCAATCTGCCGACTGCCGGTGTGGATTACCACGTGCCTTTTGGTGGCCGAAAAGGTTCATCCTATGGATCGCGGGAGCAAGGTCGCTACGCGCAGGAGTTCTACACCGTGGTGAAGACTTCCTATATCGGTTCGTAACACGCAACACCGCTCTCTGTGGAAGCGAGCTTGCTCGCTCCCACAGAAAGCAAAAAATAAAACGATTACCCGCAAAAAAAATAATTAGTGGGAGTACATCTACATGCAAGCGACCAAGCCGACCCACGTCCGCTATTTAATCCTGCTCATGCTGTTTCTGGTGACCACGATCAACTACGCCGACCGTGCCACCATCGCCATTGCCGGCTCCAGCCTGCAAAAAGACCTGGGCATCGACGCCGTCACCCTCGGCTACATATTCTCTGCATTCGGTTGGGCCTACGTCGCCGGTCAGATCCCCGGCGGCTGGCTGCTCGACCGCTTCGGTTCGAAAAAAGTCTATGCCCTGAGCATCTTCACCTGGTCGCTGTTCACCGTGCTGCAAGGCTATGTCGGTGAGTTCGGTGTCTCCACCGCCATCGTCGCGCTGTTCATGTTGCGCTTTCTGGTGGGCCTGGCCGAAGCGCCATCCTTCCCCGGTAATGCACGCATCGTTGCGGCCTGGTTTCCAACCGCCGAACGCGGGACCGCCTCGGCGATCTTCAACTCGGCGCAATACTTCGCCACGGTGATCTTCGCGCCGCTGATGGGCTGGATCGTCTACAGCTTTGGCTGGCAGCACGTGTTTATGGTGATGGGCGGGATCGGCATCGTGTTCTCGCTGATCTGGTTGAAAATTATCCACAGCCCGCGCCAGCACCCGATGATCAACGAGGCCGAGTTCAAGCACATCGCCGACAACGGCGGCCTGGTCGACATGGATCAGGACCGGGGCAAGCGCAGCGACGGGCCGAAGTGGGATTACGTGCGCCAACTGCTGAGCAACCGCATGATGCTGGGCGTGTACCTGGGCCAGTACTGCATCAACGGCATCACTTATTTCTTCCTGACCTGGTTCCCGGTGTACCTGGTGCAGGAACGCGGCATGACCATTCTCAAAGCCGGTTTCATTGCCTCACTGCCAGCCATCTGCGGGTTTATCGGTGGGGTGCTGGGCGGGCTCATTTCCGACTACCTGCTGCGCAAGGGCCACTCGCTGACCTTCGCCCGCAAGGCGCCGATCATCGGTGGGCTGTTGCTGTCGACCAGTATCGTGGCCTGCAACTATGTGGACATCGAATGGATCGTCGTGGGCTTCATGGCCCTGGCCTTCTTCGGTAAAGGCGTGGGCGCATTGGGTTGGGCGGTGGTTTCCGACACGTCGCCAAAACAGATCGCGGGCTTGAGTGGCGGGCTGTTCAACATGTTCGGCAATATCGCGTCGATCACTACACCGATCGTGATTGGCTACATCATCAGTACCACCGGCTCCTTCAAATGGGCGCTGGTGTTTGTCGGCTGCAACGCGCTGGTCGCGGTGTTCAGCTACCTGGTCATCGTTGGGCCGATCAAGCGCGTGGTACTCAAAGAGCCACCCGCCAATGGCTCCGAACTGACTAACAAATTGTCTCAAGCGCATTCCTGAGGAGCGGCGTCATGCAGTTGATTGAACATTCCGACTCGCCGCGCTACATCCGGCTGCACGAGCGCGACAATGTGGTGATCGTGGTCAATGACCAGGGCGTACCGGCCGGCACTGAATTCCCGGACGGCTTGGTGACCGTGGAGTTCGTGCCACAGAGCCATAAGGTGACGCTGGAGGATATCCCCGAGGGTGGCCGGGTGATTCGTTACGGCCAGACCATCGGTTACGCCTTGCAGCCGATCCCGCGTGGCAGTTGGGTCAAGGAAGATCAACTGCGCATGCCCACCGCGCCGCCGCTCAACAGCCTGCCGCTGTCCACCGAGGTGCCGGCCGCACAAGCGCCGCTGGAAGGCTTCACCTTCGAGGGTTATCGCAATKCTGACGGCACCGTCGGTACGCGCAACATTCTCGGGATCACCACCACCGTGCAATGCGTGACCGGGGTGCTCGACCATGCGGTCAAGCGCATCAAGGATGAGTTGCTGCCCAAGTACCCGCACGTCGATGACGTGATCGCGTTGACTCACAGCTACGGCTGCGGCGTGGCGATTACCGCCACCGACGCCTACATCCCGATCCGCACCGTGCGCAACCTGGCGCGCAATCCAAACCTGGGCGGCGAAGCGTTGGTGATCAGTCTGGGCTGCGAGAAATTGCAGGCCGGGCAGGTGATGCACGAGAACGACAGCTCGGTGGACCTCAGCGAGCCGTGGTTGTATCGCTTGCAGGATTCCAGTCATGGTTTCAGCGAGATGATCGAGCAGATCATGGCGTTGGCTGAAATCCGCCTGAAGAAACTCGATCAGCGCCGCCGCGTAACCGTGCCGGCGTCCGAGCTGATCCTCGGCATGCAGTGCGGTGGCAGTGATGCGTTTTCCGGGATCACCGCCAACCCGGCGCTGGGTTATGCCTCGGATTTGTTGCTAAGGGCCGGGGCGACGGTGATGTTTTCCGAAGTCACTGAAGTGCGCGATGCGATCTACCTGCTGACTTCGCGGGCAGAAACCAAGGAAGTCGCCCAGGAACTGGTGCGCGAAATGGATTGGTACGACCGCTACCTGGCCAAGGGCGAAGCGGACCGCAGCGCCAACACCACGCCGGGTAACAAGAAGGGCGGGTTGTCGAACATTGTCGAAAAATCCCTGGGCTCGATCGTCAAGTCCGGCAACAGCGCGATCAATGGCGTGCTCGGTCCGGGCGAACGCTTCAAGCGCAAAGGGCTGATTTTTTGTGCGACACCGGCCAGTGATTTTGTCTGTGGGACCTTGCAACTGGCGGCCGGGATGAACCTGCACGTGTTCACCACCGGGCGCGGCACGCCTTATGGCCTGGCGATGGCGCCGGTGGTCAAGGTTTCGACCCGAACCGACCTGGCCCGGCGTTGGCCGGATCTGATCGACATCGATGCCGGGCGGATTGCCACCGGACGTGYATCCATCGAGGAATTGGGCTGGGAGTTGTTCCACTTCTACCTGGACGTAGCCAGTGGCAGGAAGCAGACGTGGGCGGAGCGGCACAAACTGCACAACGACATTACCTTGTTCAACCCGGCGCCTATCACGTAGGACCGCGTTATCGTTCATCGCGAGCAGGCTCGCTCCCACAGGTTCAGCGCCATCCTTGTGGGAGCGAGCCTGCTCGCGATGGCGGTCTACCAGACGCCAGCGTCCTCGGTGGCTTATCATTAGCCCCCTAACGACGCCCCTCAAGGTTCACCCGGCATGCTGGCAATCTTTTTCGAAACGCTGACCATCACCGCGCCAGTCTTTGCCATGCTGTTTTTGGGTGTTCTGCTCAAGCGCATCAACTGGATCAACGACGACTTTATCCACACCGCCTCGTCGCTGGTGTTCAATGTCACCATGCCGGCGTTGCTGTTTCTCGGGATCGTGCACGCCGACCTGCACGCGGCCTTGAAGCCGGCGCTGCTGATTTATTTCGCGCTGGCAACCCTGGCGTGTTTCGCGATTGCCTGGGGCTGGGCGATCTGGCGTTGCCCGCGAGAGGATCGCGGGATCTACACCCAAGGCGCGTTTCGCGGTAATAACGGGGTCATCGGCCTGGCGCTGGCGGCGAGCATGTACGGCGACTACGGAATTTCCCTCGGGGCGATTCTTGCCGCGCTGGTGATCCTGTTTTACAACACGCTGTCGACTATCGTGCTGGCGGTGTACAGCCCGGTGATCAAGTCCGATCCGTGGAGCATCTGCAAAAGTGTGCTCAGCAATCCGCTGATCATCAGTGTGATATCTGCCGCGCCGTTCGCCTATTTCAAGATTGGTTTGCCCGGCTGGCTGGAGACGTCCGGCAACTACCTGGCGCAGATGACCTTGCCGCTGGCGTTGATCTGTATTGGCGGCACGCTGTCGCTGGCGGCGTTGCGCAAGAGCGGTGATCTTGCGTTGAGTTCAAGTCTGGTGAAGATGGTCGGCTTGCCGATCCTGGCCACGCTCGGCGCCTGGCTCTGGGGATTTCGCGGGGCGGAGTTGGGGATTCTGTTCCTGTACTTCGGCAGCCCGACGGCGGCCGCCAGTTTTGTCATGGCCCGGGCGGCCAACGGCAACCATGAACTGGCGGCGGCGATCATCGTCATCACCACGTTGATGG
The DNA here is from genome assembly GCF_056396605.1 of Pseudomonas sp. 05T35. Taxonomy (NCBI): domain Bacteria; kingdom Pseudomonadati; phylum Pseudomonadota; class Gammaproteobacteria; order Pseudomonadales; family Pseudomonadaceae; genus Pseudomonas; species Pseudomonas sp. 05T35. The sequence goes on along the minus strand of NZ_JBFTLU010000116.1, from coordinate 14,364 downwards.
CGGCGGTCACCACCAACCTCGGGATCTTTGTGTTGCAGTGGGGTGGGTGGATCTAGCCAATAGATCCTCATTGCCCTCAGGTCCAATCGCGAGCAGGCTCGCTCCCACAATGGATTTTGGTGTACACAGATCAAATGTGGGAGCGAGCCTGCTCGCGATAGCAATTTTGCAAGCACCCGAAATGCCGGCGTCTTACTCTGGCTTCTGGTAACTGTCGATCACTTCCTGCGCCGCCCGAAACGCTTCCATCGCTGCTGGCACGCCAGCATAGACCGCACAGTGCATCAGCGTTTCGCGGATCTCGTCGACCGTGCAGCCGTTGTTCAGCGCACCGCGCACGTGGCCTTTGAGTTCTTGYGGGCACTTGAGCGAGGTCAGGGCCGCGAGGGTGATCAGGCTGCGGGTCTTCAGTGCAAGACCCTCACGGTTCCATACCGCGCCCCAGGCGTGTTCGTTGACGAACTCCTGAAACGGTCGGGTCAGCTCGGTGGCATTGCCCATGGAGCGGTCGACGAAGGCATCGCCCATGACCTGGCGGCGTACCTCGATGCCGGTCGGTTTGCTGAAGTCGGGTTTGTCGGTCATGGCGATTCCCTCTTGTGGTGTTGGCGGCGCCAGGCGCGCAGTGACGTAAACAGCAGAAACGCCACCAGCGCCGGCAGGACGAAAAACAGCATCAGGTGTTCAAGCTTGCCGGCCAGCGGCATGCCGGTGGTAAACGACACGACATGCAGCCCATACGCCAGGTACAAGGCCAGAAACAGCAGGCCTTCGGCGCGGGTGATTCGATAGCCGGAATAGAACATCGGCAAACACAGCACGCTGACCGCCAGCAGCACCGGCAAGTCGAAATCCAGTGCATTGGGCGATACCGACAGCGGCGTCGGCGCGACCAGGGCGGTGACACCCAGCACGCCCAGCAAGTTGAACAGGTTGCTGCCGATCACGTTGCCTACGGCGATGTCGCGCTGACCACGCAAGGCGGCGATCAGCGAGGTGGCGAGTTCCGGCAGCGACGTGCTGACGGCAATGATGGTCAGGCCGATGATACGTTCTGACAGGCCGAGTTCAGTCGCCACCTCGACCGCTGCACTGAGCAGTAGATGCCCGGCCAACACCAGCAACGCCAGCCCCATGAGCATCAGCAACACGCTGCTCAACCATGGCGCACCGGATGTGTTGGCGCTGTCCGCCGGGGTGGTCTGCGGGCGCACCGAGTGCCGCGACTGGCGCAGCAACAACCCGAGGTAAAGCACCAGCGCGGCTAACAGAATTGTGCCGTCGAGCGGTGTCAGTCGTTCATTCCAGGCGAGGGCGAACACCAGCAGGCTGGCGCCGATCATCACCGGGATATCCAGGCGCACCAATTGCCGGGAGACCCGCAACGGGATGATCAGCGCCGAGAGTCCGAGGGTCACCAGGATGTTGAAGATGTTGCTGCCAATCACGCTACCGACAGCGATGTCGGTGTTTTGCATCAGGGTGGCTTGCAGACTGACCGCCATTTGCGGCGCGCTGCTGCCGAGGGCGACGACGCTCAGGCCGATAATCAACGGACGCACCTTCAAGCGTGCGGCCAGGCGCACGGCGGCGCGGACCAGTAACTCGGCGCCGGCGATCAGCAGTACCAGGCCACCGAACAGTTGAAGCACGCTGAGCAGTGGTAAATCGGCAAGTCCGAAAATAACCTGGGCTCCGTCTGTCAGTTGTCGAGGGATTGCACGCGAACCCGCGCGGTGCCACTGCCCATCATGCCCAACCGCTGGGCCGCTTCACGAGACAGATCGATCAGGCGCCCACGAGTGTGYGGTCCACGATCGTTGATACGCACGACACAGGATTTATCGTTATTGAGGTTGGTGACCTTCAGCGGTCTGTCAGTTGCATCAATGCTGAATGTGCCGCCGTCATCGCGAGCAGGCTCGCTCCCACAGGAGGGTGAGCCAGGCTTTAAATCTGGCTCCATTCCGGTCAGCCCTCGAGCTTGCTTTTCAGCAGTTCGTTGACCTGTTGCGGGTTGGCTTTGCCTTTGGAGGCTTTCATCGCCTGGCCCACGAAGAAGCCGAACATCTTGCCGCGTTTGGCTTCGTCTGCCGCGCGGTACTGTTCAACCTGTTCGGCGTTGGCTGCGAGCATTTCATGCCTACGGCGATGTCGCGCTGACCACGCAAGGCGGCGATCAGCGAGGTGGCGAGTTCCGGCAGGGTGGCGCGGATATCATTGAGGAACGAGTCCTCGATGACCACCGGCAACAGGTCCGGATCGGGGAAGTAACGGTAGTCGTTGGCTTCCTCTTTGCTGCGCATGGCGCGGGTTTCGTCTTTGTTCGGGTCGTACAGGCGCGTCTGCTGGATCACCTTGCCGCCGTCTTCGATCAGTTCGATCTGGCGACGCACTTCGGTGTTGATCGCCTTCTCGATGAAACGGAACGAGTTGACGTTCTTGATCTCGCAGCGCGTGCCGAACTCGACCTGGCCTTTTGGACGGACCGACACGTTGCAGTCGCAACGCAGCGAACCTTCGGCCATGTTGCCGTCGCAGATGCCCAGATAACGCACCAGCGCGTGGATCGCCTTGACGTAGGCCACGGCTTCCTTGGCGCTGCGCATGTCCGGCTCGGAAACGATCTCCAGCAGCGGCGTGCCGGCACGGTTCAGGTCGATGCCGGTGGCGCCGTTGAATTCTTCGTGCAGGCTTTTGCCGGCGTCTTCTTCCAGGTGCGCGCGGGTAATGCCGACGCGTTTGACCGTGCCGTCTTCCAGCGGGATGTCCAGGTGGCCCTTGCCGACGATCGGCAATTCCATCTGGCTGATCTGGTAGCCCTTCGGCAGGTCCGGATAGAAGTAGTTCTTGCGGGCGAACACGTTGTGCTGGCCGATTTCGGCGTCAATCGCCAGGCCGAACATCACCGCCATGCGCACCGCTTCCTGGTTCAGCACCGGCAGTACGCCGGGCATGCCCAGGTCGACCAGGCTGGCCTGGGTATTGGGCTCAGCGCCAAACGTGGTGGCGCTGCCGGAGAAAATCTTCGATTGGGTGGCGAGCTGGGTATGAATCTCCAGCCCGATCACGACTTCCCATTGCATGTGTTTCTCCTCAGAAGCCTGTCGGGGTGCGGGTGTGCCAGTCAGTGTTGAGCTGATACTGGTGGGCGACGTTCAACAGACGGCCTTCCTGGAAATACGGGGCGAGCAGTTGTACGCCGACCGGCAGACCATCGACGAAACCGGCTGGCATCGACAGGCCCGGCAGGCCCGCGAGGTTGGCGGTGATGGTGTAGACATCTTCCAGGTACTCGGCGACCGGGTCGTTGTTCTTGGCGCCGAGTTTCCAGGCCGGGTTCGGCGTGGTCGGGCCGAGGATGATGTCGACTTCATTAAAGGCTGCCATGAAATCGTTTTTCACCAGGCGACGGATTTTTTGCGCCTTCAAGTAGTAGGCGTCGTAGTAACCGGCCGACAGTGCGTAGGCACCGACCATGATCCGGCGCTGCACTTCCGGGCCGAAACCTTCGCCGCGCGAACGCTTGTAGAGATCGGTCAGGTCTTTCGGGTTTTCGCAGCGATAGCCGAAACGCACGCCGTCAAAACGCGACAGGTTGGAGGAGGCTTCGGCCGGGGCGATCACGTAGTACGCAGGAATCGCGTGCTGCATGTTCGGCAGGCTGATTTCCTTGACCACCGCGCCGAGCTTTTCCAGCTCCTTGACGCTGTTATGGACCAGTTCAGCGATGCGCGGGTCGAGACCTGCGCCGAAGTATTCCTTCGGCAGGCCGATGCGCAGGCCTTGCAGCGAGCCATTGAGGCCGGCGCTGTAATCCGGCACGGGTTCGTCGATGCTGGTGGAGTCTTTCGGGTCGAAACCGGCCATCCCTTGCAGCAGGATCGCGCAGTCTTCAGCGGTGCGCGCCAATGGGCCACCCTGATCGAGGCTGGACGCGTAAGCGATCATGCCCCAGCGCGAAACACGACCGTACGTCGGTTTCAGACCGGTGAGGTTGGTGAAGGCAGCCGGCTGTCGGATGGAACCGCCGGTGTCGGTGGCCGTCGCTGCTGGCAACAGGCGAGCGGCAACGGCTGCTGCCGAACCGCCGGACGAACCACCGGGTACGTGCTCCAGGTTCCACGGGTTTTTCACCGCGCCGTAGTAGCTCGACTCGTTGGCCGAACCCATGGCGAATTCGTCCATGTTGGTCTTGCCCAGGGTCACGGCCCCGGCAGCGGCCAGCTTGGCGACCACGGTGGCGTCATACGGCGCCTTGAAGTTGTCGAGCATCTTCGAGCCGCAGCTGGTGCGGATGCCCTGGGTGCAGAACAGGTCTTTGTGAGCGATCGGCGCGCCAAGCAGGGCACCGCTCTCACCGTTGGCCCGGCGTACGTCTGCGGCTTTCGCCTGCGAGAGTGCAAGGTCTTCGGTGAGGCTGATGAAACTGTTGAGCTGAGGGTCGAGCTGGGCGATACGCGCCAGCAGCACTTTGGTCAGCTCTTCGGAAGAAAACTTTTTGTCGGCGAGTCCGCGGGCGATCTCGGCCAGAGTCAATTGATGCATTGCAGGCTCTTTCCCTTTAGTCGATGACTTTCGGAACCAGATACAGGCCGTTTTCGACCGCTGGTGCGATGGACTGATAGGCCTCGCGGTGATTGGACTCGGTCACGACGTCTGCACGCAGGCGCTGACTGGCTTCCAGCGGGTGGGCCAGAGGCTCGATACCGTCGGTATTGACAGCCTGCATTTCGTCGACCAGCCCGAGAATGCTGTTCAGGGCCGAAGTAATATGTGGAAGATCGGCATCATTAAGGCCAAGGCTGGCCAGATGAGCGATTTTTTCCACGTCGGAGCGTTCAAGCGCCATGGGATTCTCCAGTGGAAAACAGAACGGACGCTGTCCGTGTGTTAGATTGTCGGAACACTACCGCATTTCTACGGTCATAAGGCCGCGATTGAGGGGGTTGGTGCACAGAAAAGCGGCCAATTTAACATATTGGCGCCTTGCCCAAAATCCCTGTCGTTGTTAGAGTTTGCCGCACTTTTTTACCCACGCGTTGCCTAGGGTCCCTTTCCCATGTTCAAGAAACTGCGTGGCATGTTTTCCAGCGATCTTTCCATTGACCTGGGCACTGCCAACACCCTTATTTACGTGCGCGAGCGCGGTATCGTCCTGAATGAACCATCGGTTGTGGCCATTCGGACCCACGGTAATCAGAAAAGTGTCGTTGCTGTCGGCACCGAGGCCAAGCGTATGCTCGGCCGTACACCGGGCAACATTGCTGCCATTCGTCCGATCAGGTCGAGCGTCGTGCCATCCGTGAATCGGCCTTGGGTGCCGGTGCCCGTGAAGTGTTCCTGATCGAAGAGCCAATGGCTGCTGCGATCGGTGCCGGCCTGCCGGTTGAAGAAGCGCGCGGTTCGATGGTCGTCGATATCGGTGGTGGTACCACTGAAATCGCGCTGATCTCCCTGAACGGTGTGGTTTACGCCGAATCCGTACGGGTTGGCGGTGACCGCTTCGACGAAGCGATCATCACTTACGTGCGTCGTAACTACGGCAGCCTGATCGGCGAATCCACCGCCGAGCGCATCAAACAGGAAATCGGCACGGCCTACCCGGGCGGTGAAGTTCGCGAAGTCGACGTTCGCGGCCGTAACCTGGCTGAAGGCGTTCCACGTGCATTCACCCTGAACTCCAATGAAGTGCTGGAAGCTCTGCAAGAGTCCCTGGCAACTATCGTTCAGGCCGTGAAAAGCGCGCTGGAGCAATCGCCGCCAGAACTGGCGTCGGATATCGCCGAGCGTGGCCTGGTACTGACCGGTGGTGGCGCCTTGCTGCGTGACCTCGACAAGTTGCTGGCCCAGGAAACCGGTCTGCCGGTGATCGTCGCCGAAGACCCGCTGACCTGCGTTGCTCGCGGCGGTGGCCGTGCATTGGAAATGATGGATAAACACACCATGGACCTGCTCTCCAGCGAATAATCTCGCCGGAGGCTTCTATGCTGTTCCGCGCGCAGGCAGCACTTTGCAGTGCTGCCTGTTGGCGTTTATCTTCTGTCAGTCTGCATCCAGGCCGGTTTGATGGCGTATGAATAAACAGAACATTTGCCTGGGAGGAGCGGCTTATTAAACCGCTTTTCGCCAAAGGCCCCTCAATGGGCGTGCGCTTTCTGGTGCTGGCCGTGCTATCGGTCGCGCTGATGGTGGTCGATGCCCGCTTTGAAGCGCTCAAGCCTGCGCGCAGTCAGATGTCGCTGGTCTTGATGGACGCCTATTGGATCACCGACTTGCCGGAGCGGTTGTGGCAGGGTGTGAGCAGTCAATTTGGCAGCCGTACCGAACTGGTCGCCGAAAACGAAAAACTCAAGACTGAAAACYTGCTGCTGCAGGGGCGCATGCAAAAGCTTGCGGCCTYGACCGAGCAGAACGTTCGGCTGCGCGAGTTGCTCAACTCGTCGGCCCTGGTCAACGAGAAGGTCGAAGTGGCCGAGTTGATCGGCGTCGATCCCAACCCCTTCACCCATCGCATCATCATCAACAAAGGTGAGCGCGACGGCGTGGTACTCGGCCAGCCGGTGCTCGATGCCCGTGGTCTGATGGGGCAGGTGGTCGAGTTGATGCCTTACACCTCGCGGGTGTTGTTGCTGACTGACACCACCCACAGCATTCCCGTGCAAGTGAACCGTAACGGTTTGCGGGCGATTGCCAGCGGCACCGGCAACCCGGAACGTCTGGAATTGCGTCACGTGGCGGACACGGCTGACATCAAGGAAGGCGACTTGCTGGTGAGTTCCGGTCTCGGCCAGCGTTTCCCGGCCGGTTACCCGGTGGCGACCGTCAAGGAAGTGATCCACGATTCCGGCCAGCCGTTCGCCATCGTGCGTGCGGTGCCGACCGCAGCGCTGAACCGCAGTCGATACATGTTGCTGGTGTTCAGCGATAGCCGCACCCCGGAAGAGCGCGCCAACGAAGCTGCTCAGGCCCAGGATGCGGAGCAGCACCCCGGCGGTGCGGCATTTGTGCCAGCCACCGTACCAAAACCTGCCGCCGCAGTTGCCCCGGCGCCAGCCGCCACTGCAGTTGCGCCTGCAACGGCAACACCCGCGGCGGCCAAGCCTGCGAGCAAACCTTCGACCCCGGCCAAGCCTGCTGCGCATTCCGCAGCGGTCAAACCGGCAGCGGTCGCCAAACCGGCGGCGGCCAAACCGCCTGCCGCGGCGCCTGAAGCCACCACTCAGGGTAGAGAATAATGGCCAGTACCCGCTCTCGTAATGGCTGGATGATCTGGCTGACATTTGTCATCGGTTTGTTGCTCAGTATCGTACCGTTCCCGCATGTCGAAATTTTACGTCCGATGTTCCTCGCGCTACCGTTGGCGTATTGGGCATTGGAAGTGCCGCAGAAAGTCGGGATGCTCACGGCCTGGTGTCTCGGCATGGCGCAAGACGTGCTGTTCGGAACCTTGCTGGGGCACAACGCGCTGATTCTGACCCTGATCACCTTTTTGATCATGACGCTGCGACCGCGTTTGCGGATGTTTCCGATGTGGCAGCAAAGCCTGGTGATCCTGGTGATCCTGGGGCTCGCACAACTGCTGCAATTGTGGCTCAGCGCCTTGACCGGTAACCGTCAGACGCTGGCCGTACTTTTGCCTGCACTGATCAGCGCCTTGCTCTGGCCCTGGGTCAGCTTCGGATTACGTGGGTTGAGCCGCCGCTACAAAATCCATTARTTTATTCGGTCAGGCATTAGCCCGCACCTCGACAGGGAGATGTCTTGATGAATCCGCTATACCTCGCCTCGGGCTCGCCGCGTCGGCGTGAACTGCTCACGCAGATCGGCGTGCCGTTCACCGCCATCAGCGCGGACATCGATGAAACCCCTTTGACTAACGAGTCCCCTGCGGCCTATGTCGAGCGTCTGGCGCGCAGCAAGGCCGAGGCCGGTCATGCGTTGCTGGCGCTCAACCAGCCGGGGGCACCCGTTTGTGTGTTGGGTGCCGATACGGCCGTGGTGCTCGATGGGCAGATTCTTGGCAAACCGCTCGACGAGGCCGAAGGGCTGAGCATGTTGATGAACCTGTCGGGGCGTGAACATGAAGTGCTGACCGCCATCGCCGTGCTTGATGGCCAGTATTGCGAATCACGCGTGGTGCGCAGTCTGGTGCGTTTTCGCTTCATCAGTCATAAAGAAGCAGCGGCCTACTGGGCCAGCGGCGAGCCACAGGACAAGGCTGGCGGCTATGGCATTCAGGGCCTTGGCGCAGTGTTTGTCGCGGCACTCAACGGCAGTTACTCCGCCGTGGTTGGCCTGCCGCTGTGCGAAACCGCGGAACTGCTCGGCCATTTCGGCATACCCTGTTGGCAAAACCTTGTCGCGCGCCAAGCGCCGTACTGACTTGATGCGGCCATAATCGTGAATATGCCTGAACGAGACCTTGCCATGAGTGAAGAGATTCTGATCAACATCACGCCGATGGAATCGCGTGTGGCGGTGGTCGAAAACGGTGTCCTGCAAGAGGTTCATGTCGAGCGCACCCAGCGTCGCGGAATTGTCGGCAACATTTATAAAGGCAAGGTCGTTCGCGTTCTGCCAGGCATGCAGGCGGCGTTCGTCGATATCGGTCTGGACCGGGCAGCCTTTATCCACGCCTCGGAAATCTCCCTGCGCGAAGGCCCTGCAGTGGAAAGCATCAGCGCACTGGTGCATGAAGGCCAGAGCCTGGTGGTGCAGGTGACCAAGGATCCGATCGGCTCCAAAGGCGCGCGCCTGACGACCCAACTGTCGATTCCCTCGCGCTATCTGGTGTACATGCCGCGCACGGCTCACGTCGGTATTTCATTGAAAATCGAGGATGAAACCGAGCGCGAGCGCCTCAAGCAAGTGGTCACCGATTGTGTCGCGAAGGAAGGCATCAAGGAGGCCGGCGGTTTTATTCTGCGCACCGCGGCTGAAGGCGCCGGTGCCGATGAGATCCTGATGGACATTCGCTACCTGCGCCGCCTCTGGGATCAGATTGGCACGCAGATCAAGACTGTCAGCGCGCCGAATGTCATCTACGAAGACCTCGGCCTGGCCCTGCGTACCTTGCGCGATCTGGTCAGCCCGAAGATCGAGAAAATCCGTATCGACTCGCGGGAAACCTTCCAGAAAACCACGCAGTTCGTTGCCGAGCTGATGCCGGAAATCGCCGACCGTCTGGAGCACTACCCGGGCGAACGGCCGATTTTCGATCTGTATGGCGTCGAGGATGAAATTCAAAAGGCCCTGGAGCGCAAAGTGCCGCTCAAGTCCGGCGGCTATCTGGTAGTCGATCCGGCAGAAGCCATGAGCACCATCGATGTGAATACGGGTGCTTTTGTCGGGCACCGCAATCTTGAAGAAACCATTTTCAAAACCAACCTGGAAGCGGCCACCGCGATTGCCCGGCAACTGCGCCTGCGCAATCTGGGCGGGATCATCATCATCGACTTCATCGACATGGAAGATGAGGAACATCAGCGCCAGGTGCTGCGTACGCTTGAAAAGCAGCTGGAGCGCGATCACGCCAAGACCAACATCATCGGTATCACCGAGTTGGGCCTGGTGCAGATGACGCGCAAGCGCACGCGCGAAAGTCTCGAACAGGTGCTCTGTGAGCCGTGCAGCAGTTGCCAGGGCCGTGGCAAGCTCAAGACCCCGGAAACCGTGTGTTATGAAATCTTCCGGGAGATCCTGCGTGAAGCTCGCGCCTATCAGGCTGAAGGCTATCGTGTACTGGCTAACCAGAAGGTGGTTGACCGGTTGCTTGACGAAGAGTCGGGTAATGTCGCGGAACTTGAGGGTTTTATCGGGCGAACCATTCGTTTTCAGGTAGAAACCATGTACTCCCAGGAACAATACGACGTGGTGCTGCTCTGATCCGCTGTGTTATTAACGGCCGGCTTCAGCTTGCTGCACTTTTTCGCCATGGGAGCCCACTGACATGGATCGTCTGATCCGCATTTTGACCACATTGACCCGCTGGGGGCTGGGGCTTTGTGCGTTATTGCTGGTGCTGGCGGCGCTGTACAGCAGCCTCGGTCGCGAGCTGATTCCGCTGGTGGCCGAGTATCGCGCGGATGTTGAAGCCAAGGCTCGTGAAGCGCTGGGCATGCCCTTGCACATAGGCAGCCTGGAAGGCCGCTGGAGTGGCATGGCGCCGATTTTGCTGGCGCATGATGTGGTGGTCGGTGAGGGTGCCAATGCCTTGCACCTGGATCAGGTACGGATGGTGCCGAATGTCTGGACCAGCTTGCTGGTGCGTGCGGTGCGGATCGAACATCTGGAACTCAACGGTCTGAAGATCAGCCTCAAGCAAGGCCCGCAGGGGCAATGGACGCTCGAAGGCTTGCCCGTGCGGGAGAATCAGCCGCTGGACCCCGAGCAGTTGCTCAACCGCATGCAGATGGTGGAGCAGCTGTCGGTACTCGACAGCCAGGTCACCTTGCTACCGATCGACCACGTGCCGCTGACCCTGACCTATGTCGGCCTGAACCTTAAAACCGGTATCAGCCAGCAGCGCCTCGACGCCCGGTTGACCTTGCCCGACGGCCAGCCGCTGGCCATGAGTCTGAGCAGCCGGACTCAAGCCAGTCTGTGGAAAGAGGCTGAAATAGATGCCTATCTGAGCTTGCCGCAAAGTGACTGGTCTAAATGGTTGCCCGAGAGTCTGACCGGGAAATGGAATTTTTCCGAGATCAAGGCCGGTGGCGAGCTCTGGGTTAACTGGAGCAAGGGGGCCCTGCAGCGTGCCGCGATTCGTCTGAATGCACCGCAACTCAACGGTGCCTACGCCGAGCGCAAGCCGATCCAGATCAACAATCTGGCGCTCAATGGGTATTTCCAGCGCAATAYCGAAGGTTTTCAGGTGTCGTTCGATTCCCTGGCCATGACCCTGGAGGACATCCGCTGGGAAACCCGTCTGCAACTTCAGCAGACCGCGACCACTGACACGACCTCCGAACTCTGGCACCTGCAAGCCGACCGCTTTGACCTCACGCCGATCACACCCTTGCTCAATGCCCTGGGACCGCTGCCCAAGGACTTTGCCACGGTGGTCGAGCGGCTGAAGGTCACTGGCGTGTTGCGCAATGTGCTGATCGACGTCCGGCCCGAGGCGACCGATAACAGCAAATTCAGTTTTGCCGCCAATCTGGAGCGTGTCGGGTTTGATGCTTATCACGGAGCTCCGGCGGCGCGTAATGTTTCCGGGAGCATCAGCGGTGACCTCGGCCAGGGTGAGCTGCGCATGGACAGCAAGGATTTTTCCCTGCACCTGGACCCGATCTTTGCCAAACCATGGCAGTACATCCAGGCGAATGCCCGGCTGACCTGGAAACTCGATCAGCAAGGTTTCACCCTGATAGCGCCGTACCTGAAGGTGCTGGGCGAGGAGGGCAAGATTGCCGGCGACTTCCTGATTCGCCTGCATTTCGATCATACCCAGGAAGACTACATGGACCTGCGGGTCGGTCTGCTGGAAGGTGATGGACGCTACACCGCCAAGTACCTGCCCAAGGTCTTGAGCCCGGCGCTCGACGAATGGCTGCGCACGGCGATTCTCAAAGGCGCGGTGGATGAAGGTTTCTTCCAGTATCAGGGTTCGCTGAACCACGATGCTGTCGATGCGGCGCGCAGCATCAGCCTGTTCTTCAAAGTGCATGACGCCGAACTGGCCTTCCAGCCGGGTTGGCCGCATGTCGGCAAGGTCAGTGGCGATGTGTTCATCGAGGACAGTGGGGTGCGTATTCTGGCCAGCAARGGCCAGTTGCTCGATACCCAGGTTCGCGATGTCTACGTCAACATCCCCCATGCGCCTGCCGGACAGAACCCTCATATGTTCCTCGACGGCACTTTCGCCGGCGGTCTGGGTGATGGCCTGAAGATTCTTCAGGACGCACCGATCGGTACCGGTACGACCTTCGCTGGTTGGCAGGGCGAGGGTGATCTGCAAGGTAGCCTGAAACTGGATATCCCCTTGGCCAAGGGCGAAGAGCCGAAGATTGTGGTCGACTTCAAAACCGCCAGGTCGCGTCTGAAGCTGAGTGATCCTGTGCTTGAGCTGACGCAGCTCAAAGGTGATTTCCGCTTTGACAGTGCCAAGGGGCTCAGTGGCCAGAACATTACGGCACAAGCCTTTGAACGACCGATCAGTGCACAGATCTATGCCGATGGCAGCCCTGGCAAGTTCAACACCCGGGTCACCGCCAACGGCCAGGTGGCAGTGAAAAAACTCACCGATTGGCTGAACGTCACTCAGCCGTTGCCGGTTTCCGGGACGATCCCTTATCAGTTGCAGCTCAACCTCGACGGCCCCGACAGCCGATTGATGGTCAGTTCCAGCCTCAAAGGTGTTGCAGTCGATTTGCCGGCACCGTTCGGCATGTCCGCCGCGCAAGGCCGCGACACGGTGTTCCGGATGACCCTGCAAGGACCGGAACGGCGTTACTGGCTCAACTACGGTGATCTGGCGGACTTCACTTACGCGGCGCCCAGCGGCAATTTTGCCGATGGCCGTGGCGAGTTGTTCCTGGGTAGCGGTAGTGCGCAGTTGCCGGGTGATAAAGGCCTGCGCATACGAGGCGTGCTGTCGGAACTGGATGTCGAACCGTGGAAAGCCCTGATTGATCGGTATGCCGGACAGGATCCAGGCGGCAACGCCAAGCAATTGCTCAGTGGCGCAGATTTCAAGGTCGACAAGCTCACGGGGTTTGGTACCACGCTGGATCAGGCCCGCCTGCAACTGGATCGCAAGCCGACAGCCTGGGCATTGCAACTCGATAGCCAGCAGGCCAAAGGCACTGTAGGGATTCCCGACGCCAAGTCCGCGCCGATTGCGATCAACCTGCAATACGTGCGGTTGCCGGCGCCTGATCCGAAAGTACAGGCCGACGAGAATGCACCGGACCCGCTGGCGTCGGTAGACCCAACGAAAATTCCTGCACTGGATATCAGTATTGACCAGTTGTTTCAGGGCCCGGACCTGGTAGGTGCCTGGTCGCTTAAGGTCCGCCCGATCGTCAAGGGCATTGCCTTCAACAGCATGAATCTGGGCCTCAAGGGCATGCAGTTGCAAGGCGCGGGTGGCTGGGAAGGCGTGCCGGGATCTACCAGCAGTTGGTACAAGGGACGCATCGAGGGCAAGAACCTCGGTGATGTGCTCAAGGGCTGGGGGTTCGCACCGACAGTGACCAGCGAAGAGTTCCATATGGACATCGACGGCCGTTGGCCTGGCTCGCCGGCCTGGGTCGGACCCAAGCGTTACTCCGGTAGCCTGGATGCGACGCTGCGCAAAGGTCAGTTCGTCGAAGTCGAAGGTGGCGCGCAGGCGTTGCGGGTGTTTGGCCTGCTCAACTTCAACTCGATCGGCCGTCGCTTGCGCCTGGACTTCTCCGACCTGTTCGGCAAAGGCCTGAGTTACGACCGGGTCAAGGGATTGTTGGTGGCCAGCAATGGGGTGTACGTCACTCGTGAGCCGATCATCATGACCGGCCCGTCGAGCAACCTGGAGCTCAACGGCACGCTGGACCTGGTGGGTGACAGGGTCGATGCGAATCTGTTGGTGACCTTGCCATTGACCAACAACCTGCCGATTGCCGCACTGATCGTCGGTGCGCCAGCGGTAGGCGGTGCGCTGTTTCTGATCGACAAACTGATCGGTGATCGCGTGGCGCGCTTTGCCAGCGTCAAATACACCATCAAAGGTCCGTGGAAAGAGCCGAAAATCACCTACGACAAACCTTTTTGAAGTGTTTTTTTGAAAAGCCACGGTTCGTCCTATGGAGTAGCATGACCGCATACCTGATACGGAGTGCGCCATGTCTCTTGCGGTGATTCAAATGGTCAGCCAGAGCGATGTGCCGGCTAACCTGGTCCAGGCTCGACACCTGCTCGAACAAGCGGCAGCGGGCGGTGCGCGACTGGCGGTGTTGCCGGAAAACTTTGCGGCCATGGGCCGTCGCGACATCGCTGACATCGGTCGCGCCGAAGCCTCGGGCGAAGGCCCGATCCTGCCCTGGTTGAAACAGGCCGCTCGCGACCTCAAGTTATGGATAGTGGCTGGCACCTTGCCGTTGCCGCCGGTGGATCAACCGCTGGCGAAGTCCAATGCCTGCTCGTTACTGATCGATGAACACGGCGAGACGGTGGCTCGCTATGACAAGCTGCATTTGTTCGATGTCGATGTGGCGGACAATCGCGGGCGCTACCGTGAATCCGATGACTATGCTCATGGCAGTAAGGTGGTGGTTGCCGATACGCCGGTCGGTCGGGTTGGCCTGACGGTTTGCTACGACTTGCGCTTTCCAGAGCTGTACAGCGAATTGCGCGCCGCCGGGGCAGAACTGATTACTGCAC
>NZ_JBFTLU010000115.1:0-12967 GCF_056396605.1 Pseudomonas sp. 05T35 | reverse complement strand
CTTCCCCCCCTTCCCGCGCTGCACACGTTCCTGATCACGGCCCAGTGCTGCAATTTCACCCGGGCGGCCGAGCAGCTGCACATCACTCAGGGCGCGGTGAGCCGGCAGATCGCCGGGCTGGAAGAACATTTGGGCTACACGCTGTTCCACCGTCAGGCACGCGGTTTGAGCCTGACGGCCGAAGGGCTTGAGTGGTTGCCACGGATTCAGCAAGTGTTCGGCTTGATCGATGAGGCGGTGGAACAGGTCGGCGCACACCGCGAAACCTTGCAGCTCAAGGCCCCGACCTGTGTCATGCGCTGGCTGCTGCCGCGTTTGCTGCAATGGCAAAAGGAACGCCCGGACGTGCCGGTGGAGCTGACCACCACGGTGCAACATGGCGTGGATTTTCATCGCGAACAGTTCGACGCCGCCGTCATGTATGGCGCACCGCCGGACAGTTCACTGGCGTCGCTGCACCTGTTTGACGAGCAACTGACGCCAGTCTGTTCGCAGCCACTGCTCGACGGCCCGGTGCCGCTGCACAGCCCGTCAGACCTGAGCCAACATTTGCTGCTGCATCCAACGCGCGATCAGCGGGACTGGAAGGCCTGGCTGAAAGCGGCGGACGTCAACCTCAGCACACTCGGCAAGGGTCAGCATTTCGAAACCCTGGACCTGGCGATGTCCGTGGCGTCTCAAGGGACGGGGGTGGCGATTGGGGATTGGTCGTTGATCGGCGATGACCTGAGTGCCGGACGGCTGGTCATGCCCTTTGATTTGAAGGTGAAAACGGGGCTGGGGTATTACCTGGTGTTCCCGCAGAAACCGGGACCGTCGCCGCAGTTGCGTGAATTGATGGAATGGCTGGTGGTGCAGGCGCAGGCGCGGTGAATCTGACCTCAAACGCTTCCCCCCGTAGCAGCTGGCGCAGCCTGCGTTCGAGTGCGCAGCGCTCGCAATCCGGCACATGCGGTTTACCTGAAGAATCGCGTGTGCAGGTTTTACGACCGCTACGCGCTCGAACGCAGGCTGCGCCAGCTGCTACAGGGAGCGCGTGGTGTCCTGTGGATTAGTAGCCGACAGTAAACCGCTGGCGGCTATGCGCTGGCTTCTCGACTTCATCGAGCATCGCAATCGCGTAGTCGGCGAAGGTGATCCAGCTCTTGCCTTCGGCGCTCACCAGCAGATCATCCTTGCCCACACGGAAGGTGCCGGTACGCTCACCTTCGACGAACAGCGCCGACGGTGAAAGGAAGGTCCAGTCCAGATCCTTTTCCTGACGCAAGGTGTCGAGGTAGACGCCACCGGCAGTAGCCTCGGCCTTGTACTCTTCAGGGAAGTTCGGGGATTCGATGACTTTGCTGCCATCCGGCACCAACAGCGAACCGGCACCGCCGACCACCAGCAGACGTTTCACGCCGGCCTTTTTGACCGGCTCGATAATCGCGCTGGCCGGGATCGTCGAAAAGTGTGCCGCGCTGATCACCACATCAGCCCCTGCAACCGCCGCTTGCAGCGCTGCGCTATCGGCAACGTCGAAATTTTTGCAGACAACACCGGCACGCGGGCTGATTTTCGAGGTGTCGCGGGCGATGGCGGTGACGCTATGGCCGCGACGCAGGGCTTCTTCCAGCAGTTGGCTACCGGCACGACCGGTGGCGCCAATGATTGCGATCTTGCTCATGAACAGTGCTCCAGTTGATTAGGTGTGACCTGTGGCGAGCGAGCTTGTTCGCGCTGGACGGGAGCAAGCTCCCTCGCCACAAGGGGTTAAACGACTTACCACTTCATCTCGCCTTTGGCGACTTTGGCGCTCAGTTCAAGCGAGCTTTCTTCGCCGAGGTTCGGGTAACGCTTTTTCATCGCGGCGATCAGCTCGGCCGAATCTTTGGCCTTGGCAGTTTCAGCGTCGAACGCCTTGATGTAGTCGGCGGTGAAGTGCACAGCGGCCAGCGAACGTGCGCTGTCACCCAGGTAATGACCTGGAACGATGGTGTTCGGTTTCAGGCTGTCGATGGTCTTCAGCGTAGTCAACCAATCGGCATGGGACTGCGCGCTTTGAGTATCGGCCATCCACACGTGGATGTTTTCCGCGACGACCACACCACCGACCACCGCTTTGATCGACGGGATCCAGACGAAGGTCCGGTCCGGTTGTTTGCCGTCGAGGCCAATGATGTCGAGTTGCTTGCCTTCCAGGGTCAGGCTGTGGCCCTTGAGCACACCCGGCACAATGGTTTTTGCCGGTGCATCGGCACCCAGTTTCGGTCCCCAGAACGCTACTTTGCCTTCAACGGTGGCCTTGATGTGATCAACCGTCGGTTGCGAGGCAAGCACCTTGGCTTTCGGGAAAGCAGCAGTGAGGGTGTCCAGGCCGAAGTAGTAATCCGGGTCACCGTGGCTGATGTAGATGGTGGTCAGTTGCTTGCCGCTGGCGCGGATTTTTTCCACCACCTGCTCGGCCTGGGATTTGCCGAATTGCGCGTCCACCAGAATCGCTTCTTTCTCGCCGCTGACCAGTACCGAGGTCACCGGAAAAATCGCAGCGGCGCCCGGGTTGTAGACGTCCAGGGTCAGTGCCGGCGTGGCGGCTGCCGCATGAGCGGCAAAACCCAGGGTGGCGGTGGCGAGTAAAAGACGCTTGAAAGAAGTGAAGCCGATCATGGTGCTGCTCCGTTGTGCATAAGCCGTGTTTGGCGATGGGACAGAGCTTAGTTGCCTGACTCGCTACAAAAAATGCGATGCTTGAACATAGTTTGTTTCTGAAAGCGGGCAAATCATGGATCGTCTCCAAGCAATGCGGGTGTTCGTCACCGTCGTCGACCTCGGCAGCCAGTCAGCCGCGGCCGATCATCTGGACCTGTCGCGCCCGGTGGTGTCGCGCTATCTGGCCGAACTGGAGGACTGGGTCGGGGCGCGCTTGATGCACCGCACCACGCGCAAACTCAGCCTGACCGCCGCCGGCACCGAGATCCTGCCGCGGTGCCGACAGATGCTCGATCTGTCGAGCGACATGCAGGCCGCCGTCAGCGAGCCGGACGATGCGCCACGCGGCTTGCTGCGGATCAGCGTCAGCACCTCGTTCGGCCAGGCACAACTGGCGGACGCCATGGCGGCATACGTCAAACGCTTTCCCGGCGTCAGCATCGACCTGCAAATGCTCGACCGCACGGTGAACCTGGTGGACGAGCGCATAGACCTCGCGATCCGCACCAGCAACGACCTGGACCCGAACCTGATTGCCCGAAAGCTGACCGTCTGCCGTTCGGTGATCTGCGCCTCCCCCGCCTACCTGCGCGAACACCCGACGCCGCAACGGGTAGAGGATTTGAGCCAGCACAATTGCCTGACCCACTCTTACTTCGGCAAAAGCCTCTGGCATTTCGAACAGGACGGCGAGCAGGTTTCGGTGCCGGTGCAGGGCAACATCAGCGCCAACGAAGCCAGCACTCTGCTGCGCGCAGCAATGGCCGGTGCCGGCGTGGCGATGCTGCCCAGCTACCAGGCCGGCGTGCATATCCACAGCGGCGAACTGGTGCGCCTGCTGCCTCACGCCGAACCACGGCAGATGAATATGTACGCGGTGTACGCCTCACGCAAACACATGCCCGCAGCACTGCGCAGCATGCTGGATTTTCTGGTATCGAGATTTCCTGAAACACCTGCGTGGGATACGGGGCTTTAAAGGCAGAACACCTACCTTGTGGCGAGGGGGCTTATGGCAACTCACCACCGCTGACCTATGCTGATATCAGTACCCCTTAAAAAATAAGGGGTACCGGTTCAGAGGTCAGCGCCATGAACGTCAAGACCAGAAGGTATCTCGCGATCTTCATCACCTGCACCGCCGCGCTGGCGTTGTATGGCACCGCCGCCTACCGCGTTGAACAGGCCCGGCAGCTGCCACGTGAGTACGCCAGCTGCAACTTTGAACGGTGCATTCCACACACCGCGACCCTGAACCTCAAGTAACGAGGGCGCTTAGCCCTCGCTATCCTGATCAGCTTTCAAGCGATCCCGAAACGCCTTCGGCGAGATCCCCACGCGGCGTCGAAACAGCCGGGTGAAATTGGTCGGGTCGGAGAAACCCAATACATCCGACATCTCGTAAATGGTCATGCTGGTGTAGGTCAACAGTCGCTTGGCCTCCAGCAACTGACGCTCGTGCATGATCTGCAATGCCGGTTGCCCCGCCAGCTMACGGCAGGTGCCGTTGAGGTGGGACACGGAAATCCCCAGCCGGTGTGCCAGATCCTCGACCTTCACGTGCTGGCGATAATTCTCTTCCACCAGTTGAATAAACCCGTTGAGGTATTCCTGTGCACGCTGTGGTCGCTGACTGGCGGCGCGGCGCTGGATCGCCTGGCGGCTGACCCACACCATGATCACGCTGACCAGCGCATGCATGAGCATTTCGCGGGCAGGCTGGTGCCCGACGTACTCATTCTGCAAGGCCGTAAACAGGCTGTTGAGGTAGTCCGCGTCGGTACCCGCCGAGTAACTCTGCGCCACAGCCAGGGCATTCACCGAGCTGCCCAACTGCGTCTGAAGATGAGCCACCAACGGTGCCGCCAGCGTCACCACAAAACCTTCTACGTCTTCGGAAAATCGAAAACCATGTACCGACAGCGGTGGCAGGATCTGGATCGCGGTTTCGCTCAGTTGCGTACGCTGCCCCTCGATCTCAAGCTCCGCCTGACCTTTGTACACAAACAGTAACTGACATAAATCGGCATGCCGATGGGGTTTGATTTCCCATTGATGTTCCCGGCTGCGTTTGGAAWTGGTTTCGCAATGCAACAAGTCAGGGGTCGGCCAGTCCAGGCTCTCGCCATAGAGTTTGAATACAGGAATCGAAGGAAGGGCAGGCTTGTTCATAACTTCAGTCCAGGCCTCAGCGTAACGGGCGGTAATCGCCCCGATTGGCGAAATGTACAGGTTTCGGCGCAGTTTTCACCTTCAATTGACCGACTCACAAGCGAAAAATGCAAGTACTCGATTCATAAAAACCATTCACCGACTTTGTCCGCGTGAAGCTTGCGAGTCCTAACAACAATGAAAACTCTCAAAACCCAAGTCGCCATTATCGGCGCCGGCCCCTCTGGCCTGCTGCTCGGCCAGTTGTTGCACAACGCCGGCATCGCCACGGTCATTGTCGAACGCCAGACACCCGACTATGTATTGGGGCGAATCCGCGCCGGGGTCCTGGAACAGGGCATGGTCGATCTGTTGCGCCAGGCCGGCGTCAGCCAGCGCATGGACGCTGAAGGTCTGGTGCACGGCGGCTTCCAGCTGGCCCTCGATGGACGCCAGGTGCACATCGATCTACACGCGTTGACCGGCGGCAAAACCGTGATGATCTACGGTCAGACCGAAGTCACCCGCGACCTCATGGCTGCCCGTCAGTCGGCGGGGGCATCGACCCTCTACGAGGCCAGCAACGTGATGCCTCACGGGATGAAATCCGCCGAGCCGTTCCTGACCTTTGAAAAGGACGGTGAAACCTGGCGCCTGGACTGCGACTACATCGCCGGTTGCGATGGTTTTCATGGTGTTGCACGGCAATCGATTCCCGCCGACACGCTGAAAATATTCGAACGGGTCTACCCGTTCGGCTGGCTCGGCATTCTTGCCGACACCCCCCCGGTCCACGATGAACTGGTGTACGCCCGACATGCTCGCGGCTTCGCTCTGTGCAGTATGCGTTCGACCACGCGTACCCGCTATTACGTGCAGGTGCCCGCTGACGAAAAGGTCGAGAACTGGTCCGACCAGCGCTTTTGGGAGGAGCTGAAATCGCGGCTGCCGCAGGCGCTTGCCGACACGCTGGTCACCGGTCCGTCGATTGAAAAAAGCATCGCGCCGCTGCGCAGTTTTGTGGTCGAGCCCATGCAGTACGGGCGGATGTTCCTGGTCGGCGACGCGGCCCATATCGTCCCGCCCACCGGCGCCAAAGGCCTGAACCTGGCCGCCAGCGACGTCAGCACCTTGTTCAACATTCTGCTCAAGGTCTACCGCGACGGCCGCACCGAGCTGCTGGAGAAGTACTCGGAAATCTGCCTGCGGAGAGTCTGGAAGGCCGAACGGTTTTCCTGGTGGATGACCTCGATGCTGCACACGTTCGAAGGCAGCGATGCCTTCAGCCAGCGCATCAGCGAGTCGGAGCTCGAGTACTTCGTCGACTCCGAAGCCGGTCGAAAAACCATTGCAGAAAATTACGTCGGGCTTCCGTATGAGGCTATCGAATAGCCTGCTATCGACTTACACTGGCGAGCATCCCCGCTCGCCTTGCCTCTTGCGGGTTAATCACCGCCCGCAGGTTTGCCCCGTGACTAATCTGAACCAGCCTGACTCCACCAAACCGGCCATCCGCAGCGTGTTGGTCTCCCTGATGCTGGCGATCTTTCTCGGGGCGCTGGATCAAACCATCGTGGCCGTCTCGATGCCGGCCATTTCCGCCCAGTTCAAGGATTTCAGCCTGCTGGCCTGGGTCATCGCAGGCTACATGGTGGCGATGACCGTGGCGGTGCCGATCTACGGCAAGCTCGGCGACCTTTATGGCCGTCGGCGACTGATGCTGTTCGGCATGGGGTTGTTCACGCTGGCCTCGGTGTTTTGCGGCATGGCCCAGAGCATGGAGCAGCTTGTCCTCGCCCGGATCATTCAGGGCATCGGCGCCGGCGGAATGATTTCGGTCAGCCAGGCGATCATCGGCGACATCGTGCCGCCCCGCGAGCGCGGGCGTTATCAGGGTTACTTCAGCAGCATGTACGCAGTAGCCAGCGTGGCCGGACCGGTGCTCGGCGGTTACATGACCGAGTACCTGTCGTGGCGCTGGGTGTTTTTGATCAACCTGCCGCTGGGCCTCGGCGCCTGGCTGGTGGCCAACCGTACGCTGGTGGGTTTGCCAGTGCCGCAGCRCAAGCCGATCATCGATTATTTGGGCACGCTGCTGATGATCATCGGCCTGACCGCGTTGCTGCTGGGCATCACTCAGATTGGCCAAGGGCATTCGTGGCGCAGCAACGAAGTGCTCGGGTTGCTGGCGTGTGCGGTGCTGACCCTGACGTTGTTCGTCTGGCATGAGCGGCGGGCGCGCGAACCGTTGCTGCCGATGCACCTGTTCGCCAACCGCAATGCGCTCCTTTGCTGGTGCACGATTTTCTTCACCAGTTTCCAGGCGATTTCGCTGATCGTGCTGATGCCGCTGCGCTTCCAGAGCGTCACCGGGGCCGGAGCCGACAGTGCGGCGCTGCACCTGTTGCCGTTGGCGATGGGGTTGCCGATGGGCGCCTACTTCGCTGGTCGCCGGACCTCGGTGACCGGTCGCTACAAACCGATGATCCTGACAGGCGCCCTGCTCACCCCGATCGCGATTCTCGGCATGGCGTTCAGCCCGCCGCAGGCGATGATCATCAGCAGCGCCTTCATGTTGCTCTGCGGCATTGCCGCCGGCATGCAGTTCCCGACCTCATTGGTCGGCACACAGAACTCGGTAGAGCAACGCGACATTGGCGTCGCCACCAGCACCACCAACCTGTTTCGCTCACTCGGTGGCGCGGTCGGCGTGGCCTTGATGTCGGCGTTGTTGCTGGCGCTGCTGCAGGATTCGAGTTTCGCCCACTTGACCGGCTCGTCGCTGATTGCCGAGGGCAGTTCCGGAAACGTTTTGCTTGATGGCCTGAACGCCGCACCGGGCGAGACTCAAAACGCCTTGCGCGCCGAGCTGCTGCTGACCTTCAGGCATTTGCTGATGGTCAGCGCAGCGGTGTCGTTGCTGGGTCTGGCGGCGGCGATTGCGATGCCGAACAAGGTGTTGCGCGGGCGGGAAGACAAGGTTCGGTAGAAAGATCGAGTCGACTTGCTCGCGAAAGCGGTCGGTCAGGGATCACAACATCAAGGGCGAGCGTTGAGCTGCTGTTGCAGGTTCTGGATCTGGCTCTGCAAGGTGGTGATGTTGCGCGTGACCTGGCCACGAAAGGCGTCGAACTCGGCGACATTCGCGTTGCTGCCTYGAGCGGCGGCCGGGCGGTTGTCCTGTTGGCTTTTGATCACCACCATTTCTTGCTCCAGGCGTTCGATCGCCGCACTCGGGTTGCCTTGTTTCTTCAAGGCGGCGATTTCGGCACCCAGGCTTTTCAGCTGGGCCTCGAACTTGCTGGTGTCGCTCGGGGTATTTTTCAGGGTCGCCACCTCAGAGCTCAGGGCTTTCAGATCGGTCTGCAACTGAACATTGACCGCATGTTGCTCGACGCTTTGCGCAGCGATCTGTGCCAGCCGCTTGTCCAGGTCCGACGCCTGGCCAACCACGCCTTGCTGCTGTTGGTTCTGCTCCACCAGCCTGGTTTCAAGTTGCTTGATTTTCAGTTTCAGTGCTTCGCTGTCGCTCGTGACGTTCGACTGGCTGGCGACCACTTTGCCGGAAATATCCTGCAAGCGCCCGGCGGCTTCCTCGCTGATGCGGGCAAAGCTTTCCTGGGTCGCAACCAGTTGCTGCTCCATCAGCGAGATCTGCTGAAAACTCCACCAGGCAAGGCCGGCAAAGGCAAACAGCAACGCCCCGACCAAGGCCCACAACGGGCCGGTGCTCGGGACTTTTACTTTGCCCCTGCTCGCGCTTCGCGCATGTACGCCGGAGTGTTCACGGGCAGCGGCGGCGGTTGGAAAATCATCGACATCGTGAGGGTCGGCACGCAGGCTCGGTACATCATCGAAGTCGTCGTTGGCATCGTTACGCATGGACATGAGGCAACCTTTCTGAACCACAGTGATGGCTAAATGCGACGAGTATAAACCCTGAATTCGCCGCATTGATCGACCGTGATCAGTTGGCTCGGTTCAGAGTTTATTTTGCGCCCGGGTCCTGAGCCTTCCACCAGCCGCAAAACTCATCGAGCGCCGTCCACAGACTGACCTTGGGATCGTAGTCCAGATAATGCCTGGCGCGGCTGATATCGAGGGTGAAGTTTTTGTTCATCACTTGCATGCCCAAACGTGACAGGGTCGGTTCCGGACGCCCCGGCCAGAGTGCGCAAAAGCCCTCGTTCAGCGCCGCAATGCTGTAGGCCAAACCGTAGGAGCGATAACGAGTCACCTGCGGGACGTCCATCTGGCGCATGACATAATTGACCACATCCCACAGCGGCACCGGTGCACCGTTGCTGATGTTGTAGACCTTGCCAAGCGCCGATCCCGTCGCCAGCAAACAGCTGAGCATTGCTTCGTTGAGGTTCTGCACGCTGGTGAAATCGACCTTGTTCAGGCCGTTGCCGATGATTGCCAAACGCCCTTTGCGCTGCATGTTCAGCAGGCGCGGGAAGATGCTCATGTCACCCGCTCCGGTGACAAAGCGTGGACGCAGGGCCAGTACTTCAAGACCAAACTCCTGGGCGCCGAAGACTTTTTGCTCGGCCAGGTATTTGGTCGCCGCATAAGGATGCTTGAAGCGCTTGGGCACCTGCTCTTCGGTCAGCCCCAGGTGGTCGCGACCATCGAAGTAGATCGAGGGTGACGACAAGTGCACCAGCCGCCGGACGTTTTGCTTCAGGCAGGCTTCGACGACGTTTTCGGTGACCAGCACGTTGCCCTGATGGAAGTCCTGATAACGCCCCCAAAGCCCCACCGCACCCGCGCAATGCACCACGGCTTCGACGTCTGCGCACAGCTCGCGAACCAGTTCCGGGTCACTCAAATCGCCCTGGACGAACTCTGCGCCCCGTCGAACCAGATGTTCGACGCCTTCGGCCCGGCGGCCGGTGACTCGCACGTCCAGGCCCTGCTCCAGGGCGAATCGCGCAAAGCGCCCGCCAATGAAGCCGCTTGCGCCGGTGACCAGAATTTTCATGACTTGCTCCGATGTGTTTCGTTTTTCATGCGTGTCGCATTACAGATTTCGTGTGCTCTTGACGCTGCCCGTCAGTCCAACGGCACCAGCCACTGCCTGGATAAACGTACCAGATGCTCGGTGAGTAACCCCAGCAACTGGCCACCATTGCGCCAATGATGCCAGTACAACGGCACATCAATCGGTTTATCTGGCAACAACTCCACCAGCACACCGCGCTCAAGTTGTTCGCGCACCTGCAACTCCGGCACCAGCCCCCAGCCCAGGCCAGCTTCGGTCAGGCGGATAAAACCTTCGGATGACGGGCACAAATGATGTTCGAAACCACCCTCCACGCCCAATGACGCCAGATAACGGTGCTGCAAAAAGTCATCCGGGCCAAACACCAGCGCCGGTGTGCGGGCCAACTGATCGGCCCTGACCCCTTGGGGAAAATGCCGGGCAATAAACGCCGGGCTGGCCAGGGCGCGGTAACGCATGGCGCCCAGCAACACACTGCGAGCGCCCGCCACCGGGCGCTCACTGGCACACACGCACGCCGCCACTTCACCGGCGCGCATGCGTTTGAGGCCAACGGTCTGGTCTTCCACCACCAGGTCGAGCAACAGATGTTGCTCGGCGCAAAAGTCACTCACCGCCTCGGCCCACCAGGTGGCCAGGCTGTCGGCATTGAGGGCGATGCGCAGGCGTTCCGGCAAGCCTTCTTCATCCAGAGCGGGCACCAGACTTTGCAGGTCGCGCTCCAGCAAACGCACCTGCTGCACATGGTTGAGCAAACGCCGGCCAATTTCGGTCGGCGCCGGCGGTGTAGCCCGCACCAGCACTGGCTGGCCGATGCGCGCCTCGAGCAACTTGATGCGCTGGGAAATCGCCGATTGCGACAACCCCAACACCTGAGCGGCGCGCTCGAACCCGGCCTGCTCTACCACCGCAGCAAGGGCGGACAGCAATTTATAGTCGAACATCAGTTTTCCTAATGAGCGATCAGCAATATTGGTTTTTCTTATACAGCCTGGAACAGGAGAATGACCAGCACAGGCCGTGTGAAAACGTAGCGAGCGAAGACAAGACAAGGCAAAAACAGGCGAGGAAGCGGAGTTCAGCATGAGCCCGCAGCTCAACGACGGCGAATACGTGTTCTGCACAATACGCGACGGCCGTCTGCCGAAGGACTGCGAAATCATCGGCAGCTTCCGCGAGCAGGAAGGCCTGACGGTGATCCTTGAGCGCTCGCAAGCCGAAAAGGCCGGGTTGAGTTTCGACTATCTGGCGGCGTGGATCACCCTCAACGTGCATTCGGCCCTCGAAGCCGTTGGCCTGACCGCGGCCTTTGCCACAGCCCTCGGCCAGGCCGGAATCAGCTGCAACGTGATTGCCGGCTATTACCACGACCATTTGTTTGTCGGCCAGGCCGACGCCAAGCGCGCGATGTCGGTACTGCGGCAACTCGCGGCCAACGCGGAGTAAACCTTATGTGGCAAAGTTATGTGAACGGCCTGTTGGTCGCTGCGGGACTGATCATGGCGATCGGTACGCAAAATGCGTTCGTGCTGGCGCAAAGCCTGCGCCGCGAACATCACCTGCCGGTGGCGGCGCTCTGTGTGACCTGCGATGCGTTGCTGGTGGCCGCCGGGGTGTTCGGGCTGGCGACGATCCTCGCGCAAAATCCACTGTTGCTGGCAATCGCCCGTTGGGGCGGCGCGGCCTTCCTGCTGTGGTACGGCAGCCTGGCCCTGCGTCGCGCCTGTTCCAGGCAAAGTCTGCAACAGGGTGAAAACCAGACCGTGCGTTCATTAAGAGCGGTATTGCTCAGTGCACTGGCGGTGACCCTGCTCAACCCCCACGTGTATCTGGACACCGTGTTGCTGATCGGTTCGCTCGGGGCCCAGCAAACAGTGCCGAGCGCTTATGTGGTGGGCGCGGCCAGTGCGTCATTGCTGTGGTTTTTCACCCTGGCGCTGGGCGCCGCGTGGCTGGCACCGTGGCTGGCACGCCCGAGCACCTGGCGGATTCTCGACCTGCTGGTGGCGGTGATGATGTTTACCGTGGCCTTTCAACTGATCAGCGCCGCCTGAATATTACAAACGGCTCTGGAACCTCTATCCCACACAGTTGTTGCGTGGTTAAGCCGCACCCCCGGTGCTATGATCCGACACCTGCGCCGCAAAGAGTACAAACTCCCCGGCGCTTGTCTGGCCGCCCGTGATCGGCCTTGCGCTCACCGCAACTGACCTGATTAGGAGAATCACCATGGCTTTCGAATTGCCGCCACTGCCTTACGCACACGATGCACTGCAGCCGCACATTTCCAAGGAAACTCTGGAATATCACCACGACAAGCACCACAACACCTACGTCGTGAACCTGAACAACCTGGTGCCAGGCACCGAGTTCGAAGGCAAGACCCTKGAACAAATCGTCAAGACTTCTTCGGGTGGCATCTTCAACAACGCCGCTCAGGTCTGGAACCACACTTTCTACTGGAACTGCATGGCGCCAAACGCTGGCGGTCAACCAACCGGCGCACTGGCTGACGCAATCAACGCGGCTTTCGGTTCGTTCGACAAGTTCAAAGAAGAGTTCACCAAGACTTCGATCGGCACCTTCGGTTCCGGTTGGGGCTGGCTGGTGAAAAAAGCTGACGGTTCCCTGGCCCTGGCCAGCACCATTGGCGCCGGCAACCCGCTGACCAGCGGCGACACCCCGCTGCTGACCTGCGACGTCTGGGAACACGCTTACTACATCGACTACCGCAACCTGCGTCCGAAGTACGTTGAAGCGTTCTGGAACCTGGTTAACTGGAAGTTCGTGGCTGAGCAGTTCGAAGGCAAAACCTTCACCGCTTAAGTCTGCTTGCAGTCAAAAAAACCCGGCATTGCCGGGTTTTTTTATGCCCGGGCAATGTGAAATCCACCTGCAACACCACCGAAAACAAAGGTTCCCTTGCCCCAACGCCACAGCCGTCTACCATCAACCAGACACAAATATTCGCCCCTCCCCCTCAAGTTG
This sequence comes from Pseudomonas sp. 05T35, assembly GCF_056396605.1. NCBI lineage: Bacteria > Pseudomonadati > Pseudomonadota > Gammaproteobacteria > Pseudomonadales > Pseudomonadaceae > Pseudomonas > Pseudomonas sp. 05T35. Next base: position 132 of record NZ_JBFTLU010000115.1, on the reverse strand, counting down.
CAGGAGGTGCCTACCGAAACACTACTAATGGGCTCCACTTGCCAGCTACCACGGCATTGAGGCCAAGCCCGCGGACAAAATTCGCATGGCTTGATTGTCCCTTTGACTGCCATCACGGGATTGCCAATACTC